>JASHXM010000114.1 GCA_030043545.1 Thermoplasmata archaeon
ATGAGCGGCTCCCCTGCGTCCCCGGCGGCCTCTCGCCATCACCTCGGCGGTGCGCGCTCGCTCGGATTCGCCATCGTCTCGGTCTCCGATACCCACACTGAGAGCGACGACCCTTCGGGCTCGCTCGCGCGGTCGCTGCTCGAGGGGGCCGGCCACAAGGTCCTCCACTACGGCCTCGTCGGCAACTCGGTCGCCGACATCCGCGACAAGATCGAGCCGTGGCTCACCGAGACCGCCGTCGAGGCGGCGGTGACGGTCGGAGGGACCGGGGTGAGCTCGCGCGACGTCACCGTCGCCGCGCTCGATGGCATGGGCGGCCGTCGGCTGGAGGGGTTCGGCGAGCTGTACCGCCACGTCAGCTTCGGCGAGGTCGGCCCGCTCGCGATGATCAGCCGGGCCTCCCTGTTCGTGATCCACAACAAGCCCGTGTACGCCTTGCCCGGCAGCGAACGCGCGGTCAAGACCGCGCTCGAGAAGCTGATCCTGCCGGCGACGATCCACCTCGTGGAAGAGCTCGAACGGTAGGCCGACCGCCGGCCGCCCGTCGGAGCGGCCGCGGATCCCACGGCGCCGGCGGCCTACTCGTCGGGGTTGAGCGTGATCAGGTTCCCGTCCGGGTCGGCGATCCGGGCGAACCGTCCCCACGGGCGGCGGGTGACGGGGGCATCGAACCTCACACCGCGGCGGGCCAGGTCGGCGCAGATCGACTCAAAGTCCCCGCGGACGTGGAAGGTGATCCCCTGGTTCCCCGGGGCGAGCTCCTCGCCGATCTCCGAGCCCTGACAGAGGTGGAGGAGCCCGTTCGTTCCGCGGTGTCCGACGGTGACCCAGTGGCCGAGGTCCTGGACGACCTCGAACCCGAGACGGGAGGTATACCAGTCGACGGACCGCGCGCGGTCGGAGACCATGATCGTGGTGGCGAAGAAGTAGACCCGCGGGGACGCCCGCGAGGCCTTCCGGGGGGCACGGCGCGGCCAGGATCGCCCGGCGGAAAGGCCTTGCGTGGAGACCGGTTCGGCCGGCCATGGAACCGACCCGCGTGCCGAAGCTCGCGCCGTACCTGGCGATCCACGATGTCCCGGGCCTGATCCAGTTCATCGAGGCCGGCATCGGAGGCCGCACGGGATTCGTGGACCGGTCCCCGGACGGTCGGATCGGACACGCGGAGCTCCTGATCGCCGACGGCGTCGTGATGCTCGGCGAGCTCCCGCCCGGCCGCGATCCGTTCCCCGGGATGATCCACCTGTACGTTCCGGACGCCGGAGCGGCGTTCGAGCGGGCGATCCGAGCCGGGGCGACCCCCGTCCGGCCCGTCGGCGACGTCGACGACGGGGACCGCCGCGGAGGCGTGCGGGACCGGTGGGGCAACGAGTGGTGGTTCACCCAGGCCGGTCCGGCCCGCCGGTAGTCGCTCGGAGCGCTATCCGCCCGACGCGCCGTCGTTCTCGCGGCGGACGCTGAGCGCCCCCATCGGGGGAGGTCCCGGGTCGAGCAGCTGCGGCGCCAATCCCTGGTGCCGGCAGAACTCCGCCCAGGATGCGTTGGCGTCGACCCGGTGGGCGAGGAGGATCCCGTTCGGGGAGAGCGCGTCCCACGCCGCTCGGAGCTCGAACCGGGCGCGCGTGGCGTCCGGCCCGTTATCGTAGAAGAACAGGTCGACGCGCGGCCCGCCGGCGAGGATCTCACGGAGCCGCTCCTCGGAGTTGCCGATCGCGAGCGTCCACCGGGACCGGAGCCCCGGGGGGACGAACTGGCCGACGCTCAGGTTCTGGACGCCGTTCGACCGGCCCACCGGCGACCCCGGCCCGAGCGAGACGAGCTCCCCGGCGCCGTTCGCCTGCAGCCCGGCGAGCAACCATGCCGTCGAATAGCCGGGTCCGATCCCGGTCTCCACGATCCGCTGCGGACGCGCGGCCCGGACGAGGAGGTAGAGGAGTGCCCCCTGCGGCAGCTCGTGGGTGAACGCCAGGCCGGCGCCCCGCTGGAAGAGGATCTCGGGGAGGCTCCCTTCGCGGAGCTCGCGTCGATACTGCTGGAGCTGCGCCCCGGTCGCGGGGGCGATCGCCGCCAACCGGTCGAGGGCGGCCTGGCGGAAGAACAGCATCCGCTGGCGGATCGCCTTGCGCGCCGCCGGGGAGACGACCGTCGGACGGGGTCCGACGCGGTCGACCCACGGCACCGCGTCGCCGACCGTCCGCGCCGCCGCCGGGCGGGACCGGTCGTCATTGGACGAGGGGTAGGAAGAAGACATGCTCTCCCCATGGGGCGCACGCTACAAAGACTGTTCGACGCGCACAGGACCCCGGAGGCTCCCGGACCGGGGACCGCGTCGCCCGGAGTGGCGACCGGCTCAGCGACCGCTTTAATATCGCCGCGCTCCTCGCTTCCGTTGCGGGGAGTTATGGCCGTCGAAGAGGTGGTCGGAGCGAACTTCGACAAGTTCACCCAGGCGAGCTCGTCCGTCGTCATCGATGTCTGGGCGCCGTGGTGCGGCCCGTGCCGGATGGTGTCGCCGATCGTCGACCGGCTGAGCGAGAAGTACCGGGGCAAGGTCGCCTTCGGGAAGATGAACTCGGACGACAACGGCGAGAAGGCCGGCTCGCTCGGCATCATGAGCATCCCCACCCTCTTGTTCTACAAGCAGGGGAAGCTCGTCGACCGGATCGTCGGGGCGTACCCCGAGGCGGTCATCGACGAGCACGTCCGCAAGCTCCTCTGACTGTACGGCCCGGGGAACGGGCGCTGTCCGGCTCGACCGGCGGTGACCTCGGGCGCCGTCGTTCCGGCCCGCGCGGTTGAACGGTCGGAGGCGGCATGACCGGGGACACGGCCGACCTGCAGCTCGCCCGGTACTCGTTCCGGCGGAAGCTCGATGAGATCGCCGCCTGCCGCGGCCGGGCGACCGAGCTGATCAGCCTCTACGTCTCGCCGGGGAAGCAGATCTCCGACGTGATGGGGTACCTGCGGAACGAGTACGCCCAGAGCTCGAACATCAAGAGCCGCACGACCCGCAAGAACGTGATGTGGGCGATCGAATCGCTGATGGGCCGGGTCCGGGCGTACAAGGAGCCGCCGGCGACCGGCGTCGCGTTCTTCGTCGGGAACAAGGCGGTCGGCGCGGACCGCTCGGAGCCGGTCACGTTCATCGTCGAGCCGCCGGAGCCACTCAACACCTACCTCTACCGGTGCGACTCGACGTTCTTCCTGGACCCCCTGCGGTCGATGGTCCACGAGCCGGAGCTGTGGGGCCTGCTCGTCCTCGACCGCGCGGAGGTGACGTTCGGTCTCCTGCGGGGGAAGCGGATCGAGACGCTCCGGAACAAGCAGTCGCTCGTGCCGAGCAAGCACGGGCGAGGGGGCCAGTCGGCGCACCGGTTCGAGCGGATGATCGAGCACGCGGCGCACGAGTTCTTCGTGCGCGTCGCGGAGATCGCCGGTGAGCTGTTCCTGCCGAAGAAGGAGCAGCTCAAGGGGATCCTCTTGGGCGGCCCCGGCGCGACGAAGGAGTTCTTCTTCAAGGAAGGGTTCCTCCACTACGAGCTCCAGCAGAAGGTCGTCCAGCCGCTGTTCGACACCGGCTACACCGACGAGTACGGCCTCCGCGAGATGGTCGAGAAGGCGACGCAGACGCTCCACGGCCTCGAGCTGACCGACGAGAAGCGGATCGTCCAGCGGCTGCTCGCCGAGATCCGCAAGGCCGAGCAGGGGCTCGCGGCGTACGGCGACCGGGACGTCGCCCACGCCCTCGAGATCGGCGCGGTCGACACGCTGCTCGTCTCGGAAGGACTCCGCCGCCAGCGCGTGACGTTCCGGTGCGGCAACTGCCAGACAGAGTTCGCCCGGTCGCTCGCCGACGCGGAGGTCGATCCGGTCCTCGATGGCCCGTGCCCGAACTGCGGGGCCCGGATGCTCTCGGAGAGCGCCCGCGAGGATTACGTCGAGGGGCTGTTCCGCCGGGCCTCCGACTCCGGCGCGACCGCCCGGATCGTCTCGACCGAGAGCGAGGAGGGCGAGATGCTCCAGAAGGCGTTCGGCGGCGTCGCGGCGATCCTCCGGTACCCCGTGGCCACCGCGATCCCCGCGCGCGGTCGAGCGCAGGCGTAAAGACGCGGGGAGCGGTCGATCGGGGGACCGATGGCGACCCCGGCGCCGCCCGCGCCTCCTCCGCCCCCGCCCCCCGCGGCGGTCGCGAGCCCTCCCGCGCCGCCCCCGTCGTCCACCGAAGCGACCGCGCGGTCGATGCTCCGGCTCGCGACGACCGTCGGGATCCTCCTCGCCGTCATCGCCGGGGTCCTGTTCCTGCTGTTGGTCGTCGTGGGGCTCGTCGGCGTCGTGCTGCGCGTCGGGTTCGGCGACTGGATCGGCGCGGCGTACTGCCTCGTCTCGGCGGCGGTGAACTACCTGCTCTGGCGGGAGGTCCCCGGCATCGAGCGGCTCGTCGAGCAGCGGGCGTTCGGGGCGGCGCGCGACCGGCTGCTGCTCTGGATCGTCCTCGGCTTCCTTTTCTTCGTCGTGGAGGGGATCGTCCTGCTCGTTGCGTGGCTGCAGGTCGATTCCCTGACGCAGAACCCCCTCGTGGCGCCGCGACCGACCGCCCCCGCCTGCCCTCGCTGCGGAGGTCCGCTCGCCTGGGTGCCCGAGTACCAGCGGAACTACTGCCCGGCGTGCGCCACGTACGTCTAACGCGCCGCGGAGCGGCCGCTCGCCCCTACCAGAGGTGCGAGAGCGGATCGTCCTCGGCCGGCGGGGGCGGAGGGGCGGGCCGCGGCGTCCCGGATACGGCGCCCGGAGGATAGAGCGTCGCGTTCGGGTAGGCCGGGCGCGCTGGCCGACGGCGCGCGCCGACGGTCGCCACGACCAGGAGGGTCGCGACCGCCGCAGCCCCGACGAGGAGAATCAGTCGGACCGGCACGGTCGGCCCGCCCAGGCCCGGGCAGCCGCGTCCGGTGACGAGACACGCCTGCTGGGCCTGCGCGCTCCCGACCGACTCCGGCGTCGCCTGCATCGGCGTGGAGTTCGTCGCCGCCGCAGGCAGCGCCCCGCTCGGAAGCGGCCCGGAGCCGCCGGGCGCGAGGGCGCTCGCCGCGACGTTGGTCGTCCCCGAGAGGAGCTGGTAGGACGAGGCGAGGATCCCCAGGTGGTGGTCGTACCAGACCCCCGGCCGCAGGTCGACCCGGCTCGTCGTCAGGACGGCCGTCCCGCCCTGGACGGGGGACCACGGCAGGGCGGACGAGCCGAACAGGTCGGCGTACGCCGGGACGAGCGCCACCCCTTCGACGAGGGAGAAGCCGTCGAGCACACCGGACAGGGTGAGATTGACCGCGGGGTTCTCGGCGCCCCCGTACGCATACGCGGTGCCCGGGGAGTACGCTCCCGCCAGGTCGACCGTGCCGGCGCGCGTGAACGGGACCGAGCCGTTCGGCGTCACGTTGAGCGGAAGGGCGACCAGGAGCCCGGCCGTGCGGTAGTGGTAGTTCCAGGCGATCCCGCCCGCGGCGACGAACACGCTCGAGGAGTTCCACGTCGCCCCCGGGGTGAGCGACAACGGGACGAGGCCCAGGGCCGGGGTCAGCTGGACGGCGGCGTTCCCGGAGACGTTCACCGAGAGGGTGCGCGCCCGCTCGAGCGTCGTGCCCAGCCGGTAGAACCCGGATTCGTCGAGCCGGGCCGTCACCCGGACGCTCGAGTTGACGAGTCCGAGAGCGGCGACCGACGTCCCGCCCTCGGTCACGGTCGCATGGGTCGTGAGGTTCGCCCACGCGTCGGTCGTCTCCCAGGCGCGGAACGAGAAGTTCGCCTTCACCGTCGGGGCGGTGCAGTCGGGCCGGCAGTATTGGACTTGGATCGCGGCGCCGACCGTGCGCTCGACGTGGAGCGTGATGCCCCCGGTCGAGCTGTTCTCGGTCTCGTTGAAGACGACGGCGAAGCCGAACGTCGCATGACCGGTCCACGCGAAGTGGCCGGCAGCGCCGTGAACCATCTGAGTGTGGACCCAGCCGTACGCCCAGTTCCCGACCGACGTCCCCGAGGCGGGGGCGCCGGCCGCGACGATGCCCGAACTCGAACCGAGCACACATACGGTCAAGAGGGTCGAGGTCAGTACGACCGCGGTGGACGCTTCGCGACGGCGTCGAGCGGTGAATTCGCGCGCTCGCATCCGAACCTCGCGAGTGTGGAACAGACGGGCCCTTCATAAACGGACGTTTCACCGGCCGGCGAGCGGGTTGGACCCCGTGCTACGGCGTCGCAGCCCGGAGGCCGGGTAGTGGCCCGCACGCTCACGGACGCCGAAGCGCGCGTCATCTCCGTCCTCCTCGCGTCCCGCCCGGACCGGGAGCGGGAGCGGCTCCGCGGGATCGACGTGCCCCGGTCGACGTACCACGCGGTCCGGCGACGGGCGTACCAGGAGGGGTGGCTGCGCGACCGCTACGTCCCCCACCCGGTGCCGCTCGGACGGCCGGTGGTCTCGTTCGTCCTCTTCCGCCCGTTCGCGGACCGGTTCGATGACCTCGTCGCAGCGGTGTCGAGCGCACCGGGCGCCGCGGTCGTCTGGACCGGGGCGCAGCTGGTCGTCGCGGTGTTGTTCCACGCGAAGGAGTCCGAGCCGCGGAAACTGCTCGCCACCGTCGTCGACCGGCGCCTCGTCCCCGAACCGGCGGTCGTGACGGTCCGCGCCGACGGGCCAGCGATCCCGGTCTACTTCGACTTCGAAGGGCTCTGGTGCAACGTCGTCGGTCTTGGCGGTACACTCGCGTACCCGCACGGGCTGGGTGGCGCCCTCGATCGGCCGGACGACGGCGACGGAGAGGTTCATCCGTCGGCGCATCAGTGGTGGGGGATCGGGGAGCTGCTCCGGCGGCCGTTCGCCGCGGAGGACCAGGGCCGCGGCGGCCACCTGGTCGGTCCGCTCGGCCTTCCGTTCGCCCAGCGACGGCTCTTGGAGCGAGGGTGGGTGACGCATCGGTCGATCCTCGACCCGTCGCGGCTCCCCCCGTTCCAGGGGCGCGCCGCGGATCAGGTCGTCTTCATCACCGGCACGCCGCGCTCCGGGGCGCTTCCCGAAGTGCTGTTCGCGACGCTGTCGCGCGACTCTCGGGTCTATCCGTTCCTGTTCGTCGTCGGCGCGGAGCGTTGGATGCTCGGAGCGATGGGCGGATCGACCCCGCCCCCCGAGGCGTTGCGGGCGACCCGACGGCCGGTGCTGCCGACGCTCCGCGAATACCTGGAGGGGATCGAGATCGTCCAGGAGCCCGCCGCGGGCTTCCGCGCCCCCGTCGACCATCGCTACGACCGGTTGCTCCCCGCCGCCCCGAACGCCCGGGGTTCGTGAGTCCGGTTTGGCGGCCGTTCCCGGGCAACCTCTATTTGCCCGGAGCGGGCAGAGACGTCGGGGCGCGTAGCCTAGCTCGGATAGGGCACCGGGTTCCTAACCCGGCGGTCGAGGGTTCAAATCCCTCCGCGCCCGGTCGACCTCCTCGCCAGAGTGTCCACAACGACCGCGGATACTCGACCTCCCTCGGCGTTTGAGCCGCTCGGCGTCGGTGTTGGTCGGACCGGATGGAGTGGGTTACCGCTTGGTCTTCGATCCCGAGTCCGGCGCTTACGACCGCGCCCCCGGGAAACCGGATCTCGTCTTCGCCCTCCGCACCGCTAGTGCGTCTCCACGGTGACCCATTCATCGGTCGTCTTCTTTTTCGCAAACGAATTGAAGAATCCGGGAAGTTGGAGGTAATGGGTCACGAACCTGCCCGTCCACTTGCGGTGCCGGGAGACGATTCGGATCGTGGTCACCAACAACCCCGCATCCTTCGCGCCGCTCAAGATGCCGTCGAGCGCCGGTCCCGTGAGCCGCAGCGTGCGCCCGCCGGAAACGAACGTGCGGCCCTGAACGGGAAGATCCTCGAGCGGTGGGGACACTTCTCTAAAGTCCTCTACCCGCCAGTAGCTCAGGCGTCCGGGCCATCGAGAGAAGACCTCCTTGCCATTGGGATACTCGAGCTTGATGCCCTCGCGGCTCACGAGGAGCCGGCTGGGTCCTCCCCATCGCGCCGCCACGGCGGTGAGGTCGAACGAACCAGGGATGCTCATCTCGGTGGAACGGGGAGGACGCCGTACCGCAACCGCGGGAGTCCCCATCACACTTGCGGGAAGGGGGCGCCACGGCGGTCCGGTCCGCTCCGGTCTGTCTGAGGAAGTCGAAACCCGATCCACGAGATCGGTTCGGAACGGACTCGACGGCCGAGCTTCCGGGGGATTGGCGACTCCGTTCACCCGGCGGCACGAGAATCCGCCGCGGGGAGGGGGTGGCCTACGTCCGGCGATGCACGCGCACCGAGATTCGAACCGCCGGGGTAGACGGATACCGCCGACCCCGGTCGACCGCTCACGCCGCCCGGGCCCAAGGAGGGTCGGGCATCGGGTCGCCCGCGAGCGACGCCGCGAGCCGGTCGAGCAGCACCGGAAGTCCGCGGACGAACACCTCGGCCCTCGCGCGGGTCAACCGTCGGTGCGTCATGACCAGGAGCGTGCCGCCACGGGTCGGAGAGAGCTCCCACCGGACCACGGACGCCTCCCCGACCGGACTACGAGGACCCGGCGACACGTCCCACTCGTACTCGTAGAGCCGCGGGGGATCCCAGGCCAGGACACGTCCCGAGGCGCGGACCCCGTTCGGGTGCTCCATCTCGAGCCGTCCGCCCGGCGCGGCGTCGCGGCGAACCTTCGCGAGGAACCACCGCTCGATCTGCTCGGGGTCTGTGATGGCTTCCCAGACCGTGTCGATCGGGTGCGGCAGGAGGCGCCGGAAGGTGAGGGTCGCCCGGTCTCGGTCCGCCTCGATGAGTCCCGGGCCGCCGACGCGTCCCGCCTCCGAACGGGGCTGCCCCTCCGTCACCGCCCTCCCCGAGTCGCCGAGCGCTTCCGCGCGTCTAAGTACGCTTCGAGCGAGTCCAGCTCCGCCGCCCAGAATCCCCGATACTTGGCGATCCAGGCGTCGACCTCGGCCAGGCGCTCGGATCGGAGGGAGTAGAACCGGTTCCGGCGGTCCTGCCGAACGTGGACCAAGCCCGCTTCCCGAAGTACCCTCAGGTGGCGGGAGATGCCGGGCTGACTGATGTGCGGGAACGCCCGCCCCAGCTCGCCGGCCGCGCGTTCCTGACGGGAGAGGAGGTCGAGCACCTGCCGACGGGTCGGATCGGCCAGCGCGGAGAACACGTCTCGGGGCATCGCTCCGGAAGTACCCCATAACGGGTGAGTTAATCACTTGGGCGGCCCAACGGGCGCCTCCGGACGCCGACTTTCGCCAAGCCACGGGAGAGCCGCGGGGGCATCGAGGCAAGCCCTGTACAATATATATCAAACTGGTTATGTATGTCTCGGCGCGGCCCGCCGCGCCGCCGAGGGAGCAACGATGTCGGTGCCAACCGTCACGCCGAAGAGCCGGATGCCGAACCCTGCGTCGATCGTTCCTGAGGCGATGGCCCCGCTCCAGTCGCTCGGGCAGCTGCTCGGACGCCTCGAGGGCGGTCCGGCCCGCGCGCTTTCGCTTGCGATGCTGCGGACCAGCCAGCTGAATGGGTGCGCCCTCTGTATCGCCGGCAGCTGCCAGATGCTTCGGAGCGCGGGGGAGAACGAGGAACGAATGCTCGCGGTGACCGCGTGGAGAGAGTCGACCCGGTTCACCGCCCCGGAGCGAGCGGCGCTCGCCCTGGCCGAGGCGATGACCCGGCTGAGCGATCGACCGGACCCGGTGCCGGACCCCGTCTGGAACGAGGCGGCCCGCCACTTCTCTGAGCGCGAGCTCGCGTACCTTGTGCTCGGGATCTCGACGCAGAACCTCTACAATCGGGTCAACGTGACGACCCGGCAGGTCTCCGCGGACTGGGGCGAGGCCGGGGCCCCTCGGCGGGCCGGCTGAGCCGGTCGACGGGCCCCGCGCCGTCGCCCGCCCCGCCGGACGGGCCGGGGCCGGGCTCTCTACCGAAGGCGGGGCGCCCGGGGTGGCTCGCTGAGCGAGAAGAGGTTGCCGTCCGGGTCCCGGAACGTCGCGGCGGTGCCCCACGGATAGTCCTTCGGCGGCTGCGGAAACTCAACGCCGCGTGAGCTCAGCTCCTGGTGGACCTTCCGGCAGTCGGCGACGCGCAGCACGATCGGGGGGCCCCGAGCGGGCGCCCACTCCTTCGACCACTCCTGCTGTGCCGGGTCGACGGCGGAGCCGATCTGCCAAAGCGCGATCTCGAGCTCCTGGCCTTTCGGTCCGACGGTGACCCACCGCTGCCCGCCCGGTGGCGTGACGTCGGTCTTCGTCTCGAACCCGACCTGGCGGGTGTAGAAGTCGAGCGACCGTGCCTGATCGGTGACGAGGAGGATCAGTTGCGCAACTCGGCCCTCCATCCGACCTCTCCGCTCCCCACTCTAACGCAGGCCGCGAAGCCGATAGCCTCGTCGTCCCGATCGCCCGTGTCGTATCGACCGGCCGAGCTCCAGCACCCAAGAGCGCGGGCGCCCCCGGATCTCGGCTCGAAGAAGAGGGACAGAAGGGGTTGGGAGGAGGATCGGGCTCCCGATCCTCCCACCCGTCGACGGGACCCTCGGTGACGGCCTAGCAGATCACCATCACGTGGAACGACTCGGCGACCAAGGCGCCCTGGAGGGTGTAGGTGACGACGACCACCGAATCCGGCACACCGTCTCGGCCGACGGTCCCGATCCAGCCCGGCTGGACCACTCCGGAACTTCCCGTCTCGCCGAGCGTCGCGAACAGCGCGCAGTTCTGGACATCCGTGTTGAAGTTGATCTGCGTCGATCCGGGGACGATCTCCGAGGCGCCGGTCGCGCTCCCGCGGACGAGGGCCGGGGTCGCGCTCACGACTCCCCACGTCGGGGAGCCGCAATCGACGACCAGGGTGAAGTTCACGTCCACCGAGAAGTCCGCCGGGGTGATCGCCTGGATCCAGACGCCGTACGGGGTGAGGCCCGCGCCCGCGACGGTGATCGACGCGGCGGGGGCCGACGCGGTGTCGGCAATCGCGACGACCGTCGCGAAGAAGCTGCAGTTGGCGACTGAATCGTCGAACGTGACGACCCAGTTCCCCAACCCCTCGCCCGTGATGCCCGCTACGCCGCTCCCGGCGGTGACCTGCTCGGTAGTCCCGTTGAAGACCCCCCAGAGCCCACCGCTGCAGGAGACCGAGAGATCGAACGCCGAGCTGGTGTACGCACCGGTCTCGTTGAACGTCGCGACCCACACTCCATCGGGCTCGTCATCGCGCGGCGCGGCCGTGGCCGAGCCGGGAGCGGGACCGCCGACGGAGTACGGCTCCCCCGGGTTCACGGTGTACCCGCACGCGCTGACGTTCACGTCAAAGATGACCTGGTAGCGGCCCGCGGCGACATTCTCGGCCGACACGGCGCCGTTTCCGTAGACGAGACCGCCGCTGACGTTGACGACGGCGTAGAGCGAGGTGCCGCTGCCCGAAGGCCCGGCCGGTCCCGCGGGCCCCGGGGGCCCCTGCGAGCCTGTCGCGCCCGTGGCCCCGGTGGCCCCCGTCGCTCCCGTGGCACCCGTGGCTCCGGTCGGCCCGGCGGGTCCGGCGGGCCCGGTGTGCGAGATCACGAACGGGAGCGCTACGGCGACGATCGCGATCACCAACGCCACGGCGCCCAACATCGTTCCCATTCCGGCCTTCCCGGCCGACGCGGCTGCTGTCGTTCCTCCCGAGGAGGAGTCTCCCTGCATGCGGACGCCTCGGAGGGCTGTCTTTAAGAAACTTTGGGCGAAATCGAGGGGCGGTCCGGGGACCGCGGTCTCCCCGCTACGATCGGGCCGCCGGCGTGGCGCTCGCCGCGGTCGGGGCGCTCGGAACGGTCGGAGGCGACCGCACCATCGGGAGCGGATCCCCCCGGAACGGCGGGCGCTCGGCCGCGGGGTCGGCCCGACCGAGCTTCCGCCGGACCCACAGCCGGACGTCCTGGTGGTACATGTTGTCGTACGGGCAGGCGCCGACGCAGTCGCCGACCCCGCAGCACTTCGAGCTCCGGTACTCCCCGGTCGTACGGAAGTAGAGCGGCATGTCGACGAGCCCGACGGGGCACGCCTTCGCGCAGTCGAACGTCGTGCACCGCTCGCAGATCGACCGGTCCTTCACCTTGAGCCGGAAGAACCCGACCCGGGCGAACGGGAGGCTCAGCGCCCCCCAGTGGCAGAACCCGGTCGTCGCGCAGTTGTACGTGCCGACGTACGGGGTCGAGACGAACATCGCGAACCAGACCCCGCCGAAGTACAGCTCGATCGGCAGGGGCAGCGCCGCGGTGTCGAGGTCGCCGTTCGCCACTCGGACCGCGGGGAGCATGTGCAGGAACGCGAGCAGGGAGATCGCGAACAGGGAGACGAGCGCGAACCCCGAGGCGACGACGTACGCCGTCGAGAGGCGGCTGCCGAGGAAGTACTGGCCGACGCGCGACGTCTGGTTGAAGCCGCGCATCTCCGACGTCGTCGTCCCCTGGTACATCAGGGCGGCCCCGCAAAGGACCGAGCAGAGTGCCTTGCGACCGAACAGCACGGTCAGCACGCCCACCGAGAGGTACATCAGCAGCACCGCGAGCGACACGCCGGCCTCGAACGGACCGCCGGCCCGCAGCCCGAACCCCCAGCCCAGGACCGGGATGCTCGCGAGGGCCGGGACGTTGAGGAGCGGCGTCGAGGACGCGAAGCTCGGGATGTAAACGGCCGCGATCCCGTAGACCGCGATCGTCATCGCGAGTCGGTACTTCTGGGGCCGCTCGCGGGTCTCGCGGATCTTGAGCGCCACGAGCGGGCCCATCGTGAAGCCGAGCGCGGCGAGGAACCACGCCGACGCGAGGATCGCGGCGGCGAACCAGAGCCCGTTGTACAGCGTGGCGTTGGCCGCCGCCCACCCGCCGCCGTGGGTGGGGACGAACGGGATGTAGCCGAGGAATCCCCGGCCAGCGATCTCGAGGTCGAGGAGCGCGCCGAGGAAGAACTCGGCCAGGAACGTGAAGATCAGGAACAGGAGCACCGAGAACGGCCGGAGCAGCCACGGCGAGCGCGCGCCGTCGTTCGTTGGCCGGCGGGCGAGCCCCATCGCTACCGCGAAGCCGAGCTGGCCGACGACCGACGCGGCCAGCAGGACGGCGGTGTCGTGGAAGTCGTAGAGGAACCAGCCGGCGGCGGTCGCGAGCATCGCGATCGTCCACCCGACGAGGAACCGCTCCACCGGGCGGGAGAGCTCCTTGGTCCGGTAGAGGTACTGGAGCGCGACGACGAGCATCGCGACCGCCAGCGCCGCGCCGGCGATCGCGGCCGCCTCGACCCCCGCCCCGGTCGAGAGAACGGTGGGCGTCAGGCCGACCAGACCCGCCTCCGCGGCGAGGAGGAGCAACAGCCGTCGATCGATCGCGCGTCGCGCCACGAAGACGACGGCCCCGATCTCCGCGACCACGAACGCGAGGAACTCCGGGGCGAGGAGGGCGCCCAGCACGGTCGCCGCGCCGAGCGACGGGACGCCGAGCCGCAGCGCGACGACCAGCGCGAGGAACGTGGCGTTGACCGCCGCCAGCGTCCCGAGCCGCACGACGACGCCGAGTCGGGTCGCTCCCGGCCGGTACGCGATCCCCATCACCGTAGCGACCGCCGCCACGACTCCGGCGGTGGCGAGCGCTCCGGCGAGGGGTTCCATCGGTACGGGGCCGGCGGTCACGGCGATCGCCCCCGGCCGCGTCGTCTAGGCGAGTCCATGCTATTTATACGCCTCCGACCGCCTCAGAACTCTCCGGTCTCGCCGGACTCCCCGGTCTCGTTGTCGATCAGCGGGCCGCCGTTGAACAGCACCGACTGGAGGCCCGCCTCCGTGAACTTGGCGAACGACGGGGGGAGCGCCGCGAACCCCTCCCCGTTCGTCGTGACGTGAGAGTTCACCGCAAGCCACCAGAGGAACGTGAGCAGCCACGTGGCGTCGTTCGCGTTCAGCGATCCGGAGTACGCCCGGCCGAGGTCCGCGAACACCGCGGAGTAGACCGGTTCGACGATCGGATACGCCGACGCTCCCACCGCGTCGGCGAAGGAGACGTTCGCCCAGTCGCGCGACTTGGCCGCGGTACTGTTCGCCACGTTCACCAGGGCGGCCGTTGCGTTGCTCGGGCTCGGTCCCACGAATCCACCGTCCGGGTTCGCGAGCTGTGCCGCCGACACGTTCGGCGGGAGCGTCCCGGGCACGTCGAGGTACGCGACGGCGCCGGGCGTGTCGGCGAGGTCGCTCGCCGCCGCCGCGGCGTCGACCGCCGCGGTCCCGGTCGGCCAGTTCACGGTGGGGCCAACCCCGACGTCGGCCGACCAGGTGGCGTTCGAGTCGGCGAGATACGCGGTGAACGCGGCGTTGACGGCGGTTGAGGCGGAGCGATAGATCGGGTCGATCGGAGGCAAACTTCCGAGGTCGATTCCCGGATTCAGGGTCGCGATCGTCGGATCGGCCCACGAGGTGATCGTACCGAGATAGATCCCCGCGACGGCCCGTCCGCTGAGGTGGAGAGCCCCGGAGATCCCCGGCAGGTTGTACTCGAGCGCCACCGGCACCGCGACCACCGGCACCACTTCGATCGCCGCACCGAGGTCCGCCCGGTCGGAGGCGTTCGGGAGGGAGTTCGAGACGACGAGGTCGACGGAGTGGGCGGAGAGGTTCGGAACGTATCCGTCGCCCGAACTGGACACCGCGAGGAGGTGAACGCAGCCGCCGGACCAGAGCGAGAACGCGGACCCCCACTGCAGCAGGGATCCCTCGAGGATCGGGTCGGCGGAGCCGCTGACGGCCGCCGAGAGGTTCACCGAGAGCCCGGCCGGGGCCCGCGCGCACTCGTCCGGTCCGAACACCCCGCCCTCG
The DNA here is from genome assembly GCA_030043545.1 of Thermoplasmata archaeon. Classification (GTDB taxonomy): domain Archaea; phylum Thermoplasmatota; class Thermoplasmata; order Lutacidiplasmatales; family UBA184; genus Lutacidiplasma. Next base: position 14,895 of record JASHXM010000114.1, read on the forward strand.
GCGTTCGGTTCGGTCGGACCGATCGCCCAGCCGGTGACATCGCCCACCGCGAGGGTGGCGCCGATCAGCACCAGCACGATCACTGCGGCGGCCCATCCATTGAGCCGGCGTGGACGGGGCACGACGAGGCCGGTCGCCCGAGCGTCGGCCTCGAAGCGGGCCCGCGCCTGCTCGACGTCGTCCTCGCCCGATGCCGCCATCGTTCCGGGGCCGCGAAGCCGCCCCCGAACCACGTACACGTCGGGGGGACGCCTATGAACTTAACCCGACCGCGCGCGCCGCGCGAACGCTACGGGGCGGGGGGGTCGAGGTCTCCCGGGTGGACCGGAACGGCGAAGTCCGTCCCTTCCCACCGGTCCGCCTCCGGCCAGTAGAAGGTGAACTGCCACTCGGCCCCGACGCGATCGAGCGGCGGGAGGTCCACGAACGACACGCCGATCCCGGTCTCCGTGGAGTCCCGGTCCAGCTTCGTCCTCCAGCCGTCCGAGCTCGCGTGGATCCGGAACCTCCGCTCGGCGATCACCCGGAGCGTCGCAGCCGGCGGGATCGAGACGGGGCGGTGGTTGAACTTCCAGACGGCCAACGGCGGGCGTCGGTGGCGGGTCTGGTACCGTTCCGCCACCGTCGCCTCGCGGTCGAAGACGACCCGATCGGTCGCCGAGCGGAGGAGCTTCAGGTACTCGGCATGGGCCCACGCGAGCGGCATCGCCGCCTCGGTCGGCCGACCGAGCGCGAGGTGGAGCGCTGGCCGGTCGGCCTCGTCCCACACCTGCTCGGGCAGCAGTCCGTTCGCGGTCGCGAGCCGCTCCATCGTCTCGATCTGCGTCGTCGGATCTCGCCCGGCGGCGAGCTCGAAATGGCCCCGCTCCCCGACGAGGAGCGGCCAGGCGCGTCCGATCCCGTATCCGACGTACGGATGCCCGTCGGCGGTCTCCCCGTAGCCGTCGTGGTTGTACCGGCGCCAGACGCGTCCGAGCGGAGTGTCGACGGCGAGCAGCTGGTCGACGACCCGCAACGACGCCGTGATCAGCGGGTCGTCGGGTCGCCGGATCCCGTACCGGACGAGGTCCAGGAATCCGCCGTCGACGATCTCGCGCGCCGGAAAGACGTCCGGCTGCCCGGGCGGCAGGTTCGGCAGGCGGACCGTGCCCAGATCGACGCTCGCGGGCGCCGTCGGGTCGTCCATCCGGGCGGGCCGGATCCGGACGTAGTGGCGCGGGACCCCCGGCACCATCGTCCCGTCCACCGTGGTCGTCCAGCCGTCGACCCGGGCCTCGAGGAAGTCGGCGTACTCCTGGATGAACCGCGCGGTCTCGGGATCGCGGTGCGCGCGGGCGAACCGGGAGCCGACCGTGAGGGCGGCGATCGTCGCCGCCAGCGTGGACGGCGAGTAGCCGCTCACCTCCTCCCACCGGTCCTGTTCCGTCGCCGGTCCGGCCCGGACGAGGAACCCGACCGCCCGGCGCACGAGGGGGTCCGGGTCGAACTCGCCGAGCTCTCCGGCCTCCTTGAGCCGAGCCGCGAGGAGCACCGGCGCCGCGACCTCGTCCAGTTGCACGCCCTGCCAGTAGGGGGTACCGTCGACCCAGAAGTTCTGGGGAAAGCCCCCGTCCGGCCGCTGGCGTGCCGCCAGGTAGATCAGCGCCCGGCGCGACGGCTCCGGCGTCCCCGTCGCGAACAGCGCGCTCGCCGTCTGCGCGAGGTCCCGGGTCCAGACCAGGTGGTACCCGCCCCGGTCCGCGTCGCTCTTCGCCGACCCCCACGGGATCGACAGTGAGGCGATGAACGCCCCCGGGAACACCTTGTCCTCGTGCGCGAGGAGGATCGAGTGGCTGGCGCGAAGGAGCTGCCCGCCGTCCCCGGACCGCGCCGCGAGCGGCAGCTCCCGGTTCGAGGTCCGGTTCCACTGCTCGATGAACCGACGCTGGTGCACGTCGAACGGCGTCGCGAGCGACTCGAGCAGCGTCGTCGCCGCCGCGTCGATCGACTCCCCGAAGGCGAGCGCGAGCGTGAACTCGGTCTGCGCCGAGAGCGGCAACTCGCCGATCAGGGCGACGTTGCCGTCGGGGGCCCGGTCGAACTCCCACGCGAGCGAGCGGTGCTGGGTGACGTCGGTCCACCCGTCGCTCGCGCCGACGTAGCCGACCGAGCATCGGGACCACGGCAGGGAGGCGGCGAGCGCGAGCGCCACGCCGTCCTTCTCGGCGGCGAGGACCGGCCGGTCCATGAGATCGTAGACGGTCGCAGAGTTCCCCCAGCCGCCGACCCCCAGGTGCGGCGCCGCCAGCACGAACAGGCGGAGGCGGCCCGCGAGCTCCGGGCCGACCTCGACCCGCGTCTGGAGGAGCAGGCACGGCTGGTGCGGGTCGCCGAGGACGGTCTTCGTCACCCGGTAGCGGCCGTCCGGGTCCTCGGCCGTCACGGCGTAGCCGAGCGCGCGGGCGCTCGGCCGCGTCGTCGTCGACCGCAGGTGGCGCCGCTCCTCGTGGACGAACGACGCGCCGTCGGTGAGCAGGAACTGGAGGTCCCGAAGCTGCGGCTGGTCGATCCGAGGGAAGTACGCCTCGGTGACGATCCCCCGCCACAGCGTGTACCAGAGCCGAGTGTCGGCCGAGTAGGCGGTCCCCACTCCGTCCTTGTTGCTATGGGACCAGCGGGGCTCGATCCCCGGCCCCCCGAACGCGACCCGATCCCCGCGTGCCCGCACGACCCGCTCCGAGGGGAGCCGAGACGCTTCGAGCCATCACTCTTGCCGGCGCGTGCCACCGGTCGGGCCCGCGCCCTTTTCTCGGGGCCGGAGTACCGCGGCCGTGGGACTCCTCGAGGTCGTACTGTTCGTGGTCCTCGGGGGCGTCGGCGCCGGCCTGGTCGGCTCGCTCACCGGCATGGGCGGTGCGGTCGTGATGATCCCGGTGCTCGTCATCGGTTTCGACACCCCGTTCCCGATCGCCGCCGGCGCCGGCCTCGTGACCGTGCTGGCGACGTCGTCGACGACCGGCGCCGCCTACCTCCGCGACCGGCTGGCCGACCTGAGGGTCGGGATGTTCCTCGAGATCGCGACGGTCCCCGGCGCGCTGATCGGCGCGACGCTCACGGTCCTCCTGACGCATCAGCGCCTCGATAACGCGCTCCTGATCGCCCTCGGCGCGGTGCTCCTCAGCACGATCCCCGGGGCGTTCCGTCGTCGGGTCCGCGACCGCGGAGCTCCGGCGGAGCCCGACGCGCGGTCGACGCGCCTCGGCCTCTCGGGCACCTACGTGGACGAACAGGGGCGCCCGGTCCCCTACCGGGCTGCCGACACCTCGCCCGCGCTCGGCGTCGCTTTCGGGGCCGGCCTCGTCTCGGGCATGTTCGGCATCGGCGGCGGGGTCTTCAAGGTCCTCTCGATGGAGCACTACCTGCGCCTGCCGATCAAGGTCGCGACCGCGACGTCGAACTTCATGATCGGCGTCACGGCGGCCGCCGGCGCGGGCGTGCTGTTCGCCGCCGGCTACATCGACCCGCTGATCGCCGCGCCGGCCGCGATCGGAACGGCCGCGGGCGCATGGGTCGGCTCCCGGGTGCTCCCCGGGCTCGCGAACCGGACCGTGCGGTACCTGTTCCTACCGGTGATCGCCGCGCTCGCCGTGGAGACGATCCTCCGCGGGCTGGGGGTTGCATGAACGCCGGAGCGGTCCGCGAGCGGGCCGCCGACCTGCCGGAGTCGGCCTACCGGACGATGGCCCTCGTCCTCCGGGTGGGGCTCGCGACCGCGCTGGTCCTCCTCGTCGGGGCTCTTGCGGCGTACCTGGCCGAGGCCCCGAGCCGAGGGTGGTCGGCCGGGATGGTGAACCCGTCGCTCGACTATCTCTCGCTCCCCGGGCTGGTCGGCGGTCTCGCGGCCGGCTCGCCGATCGCGATCCTGACGCTCGGGGTGTTCGCGCTCGTCGCCACCCCCGTCCTCCGAGTCCTCTCCGGGCTCTACTTCTTCGAACGGAACGGAGAGCGCTCGCTCGCCGCCCTCGTCACGACGGTGTTCCTATTGCTCCTGTTCGGGCTGTTCGTGCTGGGGCCGCTCGTGCGCTGACCGAGGCTCCTAGGCGGGGGCGGCGAGCGCCGTACGGATGGCGGCGAGCGCCCGGTCCGCGAGCGCCCGGGCGCCCGCCTCGTCCCGGCCCTCGGCGACGACGCGGAGGAGCGGTTCCGTGCCGGACGGACGGACGAGCACCGAGCCG
>JASHXM010000014.1 GCA_030043545.1 Thermoplasmata archaeon
CTGCTCGACGAGTACGTCGCCGAGCTCAAGCCCCGGATCGAGCGGCCCGACCGCCCGACGTTCGTCGCGGGCGGGGTCTGCTTCGGCGACCGGCGCTCCGCCTTCTTGGACGCGCTCAAGCCGACGCCGACCGAACGGCGGGCGCTCGAGGAGGTGCTCGCGGCGGAGGACGGCTACTTCGAGGTCGACGAGCCGTCGGCGAGCCGGGCGCTCGAGCGGCTCTGGGCGACGCACGCGGAGGAGATCGTCGGCGCGATCGTACCGGACCCGGACGAGGCCCGTCGGCTCGTCGACGAGGCGCGGGGCGCCCCCGGCCGCGTCGCGGAGATCCTGAAGCGCGCCCAGCGTAGGAACGAGGAGCGGGAGGTGCTCGAGGCGCTGCCGCAGTACCGCCGGCTCGCCCGCGAGGCGGAGTGGGTCGACCGGATCGCGCGGGAGCATCGGACCCGCGGCGACAGCGGAGCCGAGCGGACGATCCTCCAGACGCTGCCGCGGGAAGGGAAGGAGCGGGGGCTCGCCTACGGTCTCCTCGCGGCGCTCGGGCGCGGGAACGCCCACGCCTGGCAGTTCTCCCCGACCGAGCGGGAGTTCGGGCAGTCGCTGGAGGCGCACGCCCGCGAGCTCCTTCGGGCCCCGGCCGCGGAGTACCACGCGGCGCTCGCCCGGCTCCTGGAGAGCGCCGGGGTCGTCGATTGGGGGACGCTCGACGCTCCGGCGGCCCCGTCCGGGACCGCGCCGCGGTCGGAATAGGCAAAAATAGAGGGGCCGTCGTACATTCGGCCATCCACCAGGGCGGCCGGGTACCCGTCCTGCAAGGATGGTGCCGTACGTCCAGTCCGCCAGCGTCTCCCGATCACACCGCCGTCGTGGCGGCCGGTGACGAGGAGACACGCGTCCTCCTGCGCGGGCTGCTCCGGCTCCACCACTTTAGGGTCGACGGGGAGGCCGAGGGGGCCTCCCAGGCCCTCGCGCTGTTGAAAACCCACCGGCCCGAACTGTTGCTCGCCGACGTCAACCTGGCCGAAGGGAGCCCGGCCGCGCTCGTCGCCGACGCGCGGAGCGCCCACCCGCCCGTCCGGATCATCCTCGTCGCCCCCGCCTCCCGTCCGCCCCCGGTGATGGGGGTCGCCGGCCGGGGACCCGACGCCGTGCTGCTCCGCCCGTTCCGGATCCGCCAGTTCGCGGAGGCGGTCCTTCCCGGCGGCGCCCCGAAGGAAGGAACGGCCGCCCCGCTCGGGTAGGCTACTCTACGCGGAACCGCGCGAGCGCCGCCGCTTCCTGCTCGTGCAACGTCGGCGCGGGGACGACGATCGCGTGCATCGGCGGCCCAAAGTCGCGCTCCCGCAGGCGGCAGAACTCCCCCGCGAAGCCGGCCGCCTCCCGGCGGCCGACCCGGGCGGCGACGGCGACGACCGCCGCGTCCGGGACCACCGCACCGTCCGGGTCGCGGGCCCGGATCTCGCGGAGCGCGGCGTCCGCGAGCAGGTACCGGCCGTGCGCCGGGTCGAGGTCGAGGAGGACGAGCGAGTGGAGACCGGCCGCCCGGTTGGCGCCGATCTGGTCGACCGGGGATCGGGGCGCGAACCCCGGGGCGGGGAACGGGATCGAGACGGTCCGGCCGAACCGGTACGCCATCAGTCCGAGGAAGCCGGGAACCGCGGCGACGACGCTCGCCGCCGGATGGTAGCTCCAGCCGTGGCCGGCCCGCTCCGCCGCGAGGCGGAGCGCGACGTGGGTCGTCGCCGCGAACGGGTCGCCGACGGTGACGAGCGCCACGCGCGACGCGCCGGCGAGCGCCTCGAGGACCGGGCGCTCCGACTCCAGCGCCGCGCGGTCCAAGGAGCGGATCGGACGGCCGATCCGCGCGCTCAGGCGGTCGAGCGTTCCCGACGGCGCCGATGCCGTGTACTCCTCCGCGAAGACGACGTCGGAGGCGGCGAGGACGTCGAGCGACTCGGGGGAGACCCCGCGCTCGTCGGAGAGGCCGAGGCCGACGAACGCGAGCTCGCCCATGCCGCCCCTAGCTGTGGATCGCGATCACGGGGCACGGCGCCGCCCGGAACAGCTCCTCCAGGAACCGGCGCGTGAGGAGCAACCCGCCGGAGCGGTCCCCCTCCTCGCCGACGACGAGGAGGCCGTACCGCTCGCGCGCCGCGGCCTGCAGGATCAGCTCGGGGAGGCCCCGGCGCCGGCCCAAGAGGGCGGCCGAGAAGACCGACCGCTTGCGGACGAACGGGATCCCGCGCTCGCTCCGCTCCTCGCGGACGTCGTCGTCGCCGCTCCCGCGGACGCTGAGCGACAGCACCGTCACCGGGACCCCGCCGTGGCGGACGCTGAGCGCCTCCGCGACCTGGACCGACCGGCGGGGCGGCGTCGGCTGGAACGTGACGACCAGGATCCGCGGGAACCGGTCCGCCGCGAGCGCGAGCCGGTTCACGACGAGGACGTCGCGCCGCGCGTGCTGGAGGATCCCCGTCGCGGTGTGCCCGACGAGCGGGTTGCGGCTGCGCTTGTCCCCACGGAGGGTGAGCAGGATCGCCTCGACCTCGTGCGCTTCGGCCGTCTCCAGGATCTCGGCGGGGACGTCGTTCGCCGAACGGACCTCGGGCTCGACCTTCAGGTCGAGCGCCGCGCCGGCCTCGTGCGCCGGGACGACGATGTTCACCGACGCCCGCCACTCCCGCGTCACGGCGGGGAGGTCGCCGGCCGGGATCAGGTGGAGGAGCCGGATCTCCCCGTCGGCGTCGAGCAGCTGGGCGGCGAACCGGATCATCGGCTCGACCTCGGGGGGGCCGACGACCGGGACCAGGATCTTGCGGTACACGGGTCACTTCCCAATGATCGGCAGGAGGGCGAGGTCGAGCTCGAGGACGTTCACGTACGGCACCCCTACGCCGGGCAGGATCGGCTCCGTGATGTGGTCGTTGACGAAGTCGGTGAGGAACTTGATGGTGAGGTTCGTCGCGAGGGAGACCCGCATCACCTGGACGAGCACCGCCTCGGGGACGAGATCCGGGTCGATCGACGACGCGGACGGGGCGAGGTACCAGAGCGGGATCCCGGCGGTCGTGTTGAACTTCCCGTACTGGACCGAGTAGTTCTCGTACTCGGAGAGGAGCGACCGAAGCGCGGGGTCGGTCGGGCCGGGCGGGGTGTCCGCGCCGAGCGTCGTGTCGTAGTCGGTGAGCGACGGGCGGCCCCAGAACAGCCACGGCTCCTTCGGGTCGGAGAGGTTCTGGCCGACGAGCGACGAGCCGACGACCGTCCCGTTCGGATACCGCAGGAGCGATCCCCCCGCCGCGGCCGGGTCGAGCACGTGGGCGATCTCCGTGAGGACGATCGGGTAGATCCCGCCGGTGACGAGGAGCGTCAGGACGAGGAGGACGACCGTCGCCCGGACGTGGGTGCGCAGCCGGTGCGCCGGCGCCCCCGACGACGGCCGGACCGGGGTCGTCGCGCTCACGGGCCTCCGAGCGGCAGGAATCGCGCGACGTCGACCGAGATCGTGTGGAACAGCGGGAGTCCGGCGAGCCAGCCGAGCAGGTAGTAGCAGAGCCAGATCCCGACGAACGCGCTCACGAGCCCGCCGAGCCCGTACGTGAGCATGTTGCGGCGGAGCAGGTCGGTCGAGGTGCGCGGCCGGAACGGCACCCCCGCGAGGGCGAGCGGGATCAGCGCGGGGATGACGAGCGCGTTGAACAGCAGCGCCGCGAGCACGGCCCGGTACGGGTCGGTGAGGCCGAGGATGTTGAGCGCCGCGATCCCGGGGAGGCCGGTCGCGCCCGAGCTCACGAAGATCGCCGGGATGATGGCGAAATACTTCGCGACGTCGTTCGTGATCGAGAACGTCGTGAGGGCGCCGCGCGTGATCAGGAGCTGCTTGCCGATCGAGACGACCTCGATCAGCTTCGTGGGGTCGTTGTCGAGGTCGACCATGTTGCCGGCCTCCTTCG
>JASHXM010000115.1 GCA_030043545.1 Thermoplasmata archaeon
CTTTCGGGAATGGGGGAGCAAGGAGGAGGCGCTCCGCGCCGCGATGATCGTGGGCTCTCAGGCACGCTCCGATACGCCGGCCGACGCGTGGTCGGACCTGGATGTCGTGCTGTTCCACGAGGAGCCGGACCAGCTCATCGCGTCCGATGCCTGGGCTCGCCAGCTCGGGGACGTCCTCCTCTCGAGCGTGGAGCCCACCGCGCTCTTCGACAGCCGAGAGCGGGGCGTGCTGTACGCCGACGGGCGGGATGTCGACTTCTCGGTGTTCCGACCGGAGGCGATCCGAACGATCGCGCAAAGCCCCGACGGCGTCTCCGTCCTCGCTCGAGGCTTCGAGGTGTTGCTCGACAAGGATGGACGACTGCGGGACGCGCTTCCCACGGCCGTCGGATCGTCGCGGGTCGCCCCGGCCCCCCCGAGCGAGGCGGCGTTCCGGGACGGCACGGAGTCGTTCTGGTACCACCTCCTCTGGGCGGCCAAAAAGCTCCGTCGGGGGGAGCTGTGGCAGGCCAAGCTCGCGTGCGACGGCCAGCTCAAGTGGGAATTGCTCCGGATGATCGAATGGCAGGCCGCCGTCGCGAGCGGGAACGCGGTCGACGTCTGGCACGGAGGCCGATTCCTGGACCGGTGGGCCGATCCTCGGGTCCGGAGCCGATTGCCGGCCGCCTTCGCGGAGTATGACGTCGAGAGCGTCGGGCGCGCGTTGCGCGAGACCGGTCGGCTGTTCTCGGAGCTGGCGCGAGAGGTGGCGAACGGGAGGGGCTGGGCGTTCCCCGAGGCGACCGAGTCGGCCGTCCTGACCCTCGTGGCCAGCACTCTCGACTCGCCGGTCCGGTGAGTCGGGCGCGCCCCCCAGCTCGGGCACGTCACCACCGGCGCGCGAACGTCGTCCGGCGGTCGGACCCGGCTCCCGCTGACTCTTTACGCGACGCGGAGGGTCGAGTCCCGGGATGGCGGCCTCGTCCGAGGAGCGACGTCGAGTCCGGGATGCGCTGCTGATCGCCCTCACCTTCTCGACGGGGATCGTGGACGCGTGGAGCTACCTCGGGTTGGGCCAGATCTTCACCGCGAACATGACCGGGAACACGGTCTTCCTGGCGATCGCGCTGGGCCAGGGGAACGCCCTGACCGCGGCCCGCTCGGTGGTGGCGATCGTCGGCTTTGCGCTCGGCGCGTTCGTCGCTGGCGGTCGACTCGAGCCCGCCGTGGACGGGAACCCCTGGCCGCGGGTCGTCACCCGGGTGCTGTGGATCGAGCTGGTGCTCGTGATGCTCGTCTCGTCCATCTGGGGGTGGGTCGCCGGCCGTCCCAGCGGTCCCGAGGTCTACCTGCTCATCGGCGTGAGCGCGCTCGCGATGGGCATGCAGAGCGCCGTCGGGCGACGGCTAGCGGTGCCCGGGGTCTCGACGAACGTCCTCACGATGGCGATGACCGGCCTCATGGCGGAGCTCGCCGCAGTGGGCATCTCCGGCTCGAACATCCGGCGGTGGGGGACGGCGATTCTCGCCATGGGACTCGGAGCCGCCCTGGGCGCCGCCCTCTTTCGCGCCGACCGCCCGCTGCTTCTCCTCCCGATCGCCGTCGTCCTGGCGGGAGTGTGTGTCATCGCCTCTCTGCGACTCGGAAGGCCGACCGCACCGAACGTAGCCGCGTAGGGGCCCGCGCCCGGCGACCGGATCGATCCACCCCTCGGACGATCGGACCGGGGGTCAGGAGAGCTGGGGCCGTTCCCCTCCACGGTTGCGCGACGGAACCTTGGGGGGGAGTGAACCCCTCAGGGCGACGATCCCCCCCACGATCGCGACCGGCACCCCCACCGCCGCGAGGAGCGACTCCGGAAGGTGGAGCACGACGCCGCTCAGGATCAGGGTGAAGACCGGGATGGCGGTCATCAGCACCGGCGGCAGGGCGGGCCCGACCCGGTGGATCGCCGCGAAGTAGAGCACGGGGGTGGCGAAGAACGTCGTCAGACCGAGGACCGCGAGGAAGCCCCACGCCACCGGGTCCGGCGGCACGAGGCCCATCAGTCCGCCGGGGAGCGCGGGGGCGATCGCCAGGCAGCACAGGCCCGCTCCCAACATCGACTGGCCCACCGCGGCGGAGGGTGGGCGCTGCTCGTTCGCCTGCGATGTGAGCAGCACGTAGAAGGCGACCGATAGGGGGACGGCCGGGACGACGGCCCAACCGATCGGCGGGATCGTCCCGAGGCTCCGCCCCCCGACGATCGTGAGCGCCCCGCCCGCCAGGCTCAGGGCCACCCCCACGGCGAACCAGCCGGACCGAACCGCGGAGCGGCCGAGGAGAAGGAGGGCGACGAGCGGGGTCGCCACGACGTCTCCGATCAACGAGAGCAACGAGGCGTCGGTCGGCCCTGCGAGGTAGGTGGCGGCGAGGACGGAGAGTTGGTAGCCGACGAGGAACGCCGTCCGGAGGTACGCCGCCGGCTCGGCCCACACGCGGAGGAACGCACGGCCCTCCCGAGCGCCGATCGCCCGGACGGCGTACGCCACCCCTCCGATCAGGAACGGGTAGACGAGGAGCGAGCTCGGACGCGTGCCGGGCGAGATCGCGAGGACGAGGATGTAGTACGTCGCCGAGAGGAGCGCCGCGAGCAGGGTCAGCGCGACCGCGACGCGGAGCGGTCCCAGTCCAATCCGCAAACGATCCGGGAAGGCGGACCCACCCTAAACAGTTCGGGAGGGGAGCGGGCCGGGGGGGTCTCCCGTCGTTCCCACCGGACGCCCGGAGCCGTCCGATCGGCCCTGGGGTCGGCGCGGACTCGTCTGTCGCTGGCCGCGGCCTATAAACTCGCGGCTCTCTCCACGTGCCCGCGGGGACTCCGATGAAGGCCGAGATGAGCGTCATGCTGAACGTCAAGGACGTCGAGCGATCGATGAAGTTCTACACCGCGCTCGGATTCGACACCCGGTGGGAGTCGAAGGGGGACGACGGCCATCTAACGTACGCGGGCGTCGGGATCGGCGACGCGGTGATCGCGTTGGGACGGATCCCGGACGATCTCCGAGGGATGGCGAAGGACTACGCCGAGTGGGTCAGCTCGCCGCTGGGGGCCGGGGTGATGATCACGGTAGAGCTCGACGGCGTCGAGGAGGTCTACGCGCGCGCCAAGAAGGCGAAGGCGCCGATCGACTCGCCGCTCTCGGAGCGCCTCTACGGGACCGCGTTCATGGTGAACGACCCGGACGGGTACGTCGTCCGATTCTTGCGACCGAAGGGCGTCTACGCCTAGGTCCGGCCTCGCATCGCGTCCTTCGGATCGCCGGGCCTCATCCGACGGCGGCCGGGTGGAGCACGGGCCGCGCTCCCGGGGCGGGCGGCTTCCCCGCGCATGGTCCACGCCCGGCGTGGAAGGGGAACCGGTCGCCGGGCGTGGACCGTCCGGTTTCCGCGCCGCTTTAGAGCCGGAAGGGGATAGCCGACCGACGAGGGCCCGCCCTAGGAGGCGGAGAGCGTGCCGACGAAGGACGAGAACTACACGATCGCGTTCCTCGTGGACCAGACTCCGAGGGAAGTCTACGACGCGGTGAACAACGTTCGGGCCTGGTGGACGGGCGAGATCACGGGTCGCACGGACCGGGTAGGGTCCGAGTGGACGTACCGCTACGAGGAGATCCACCGCAGCACCCAACGGATCACCGAACTGACCCCGGGGAAGCGGGTCGTCTGGCACGTCATCGACAGCCAGCTAAGCTTCGTGAAGGACCGGACGGAGTGGAACGGAACGGACATCGTCTTCGACATCGCTCCGAAGGGGCGCCAGACCGAGCTCCGGTTCACGCACGTCGGATTGGCGCCGAAGGTCGAGTGCTACACCGGCTGCTCGGACGCGTGGCGGTTCTACATCCGAGACAGTCTTCGTAACCTGATCACGAAGGGATCGAGTCGGCGCCGCTCCGCGAAGTAGGCCCCCTCTCTCCGGGTCGGCGAGAGCTCGGCGCCCTCGACCGCAGACGAGGGGGGGAGGTGGCACTAACGGGCGGTTCGGCGGTAGCCTCATCCCGCACGCCGGATACCGAGGACCGCGGAGGACGGAGGGTTGGCGCGACCGTCGCACGGGGGCCCCCGACCGCCGCCCTCGGCCTCGCATCGGCCGGCACGGTGGCCGGAGGACCTCGAGACCGTCCGTCGGTTGTTCCGGGAGTATCGCCAGTGGATCGCCGATCATCAGGATCCCGATCCTCGATCGGGGGAGACGGTGCGATCCGGCCTGTCGCTGATCGATCGGCTGGTCGACGAGCTCCCCGGTGCCTACGGACCGCCCCGGGGGGAGGTGCAGTTGTGGTCTCACGAGAGCTCCCTCGTCGCGTGCGGGGCCCTGCGCGAGCTGGAACCGCGCGTCGGCGAGATCAAGCGGATCTTCGTCCGGCCGGATTTTCGCGGAAAGCAGTTTGGCCCCGTGTTCGTGCGGGCGCTGCTCGACCGGGCGCGGGAGCTCGGGTATGAGCGACTGAAGGTCGACACCCTCCCGTCGATGCAGGCGGCGATCGAGTTCTACCAGGAGCTGGGATTCCGTCCGACCTCTCCGTTCTGGCCGCACCCCGTGGCCGGCGCGCTGTACTTCGAGCGAGAGCTCCGGGCGTAGCGTCCGTCCCGCGCGACGGCCCGCGATCGCCACCGAGCTCGGGCCGGCGCGATACCGTGATGTAGCCCGGACGGACCTGACGACCCGATGCCGAAAGGGGAGTCTCCGAAGATCGTTGTGAATCCCCACGGGCCATACCGCGTGGTCGGCCGCGTCCCACTCACTGTCGAGACCATCACCCCGGATCGGACGGGAAACTCGTGGGATTGGGTCGCCGGCCGTTCCTTCCCCGTCGAGGAGGAGTATTTTCTCTGCCGGTGCGGCCAGTCGCAAAACAAACCGTTCTGCGACAACAGCCACCTCCGGTCCGGGTTCGTCGGGACCGAGACGGCGTCGCGCCGGCCGCTCGAGC
>JASHXM010000116.1 GCA_030043545.1 Thermoplasmata archaeon
GCGGCGGAGGGAACTTCGTCCTCGCGGTGGACGCCGAGAATGGGTCGGGGGTCGCCGGGCCCCCCTCGTTCCTCCCCGAGGCCGTCGCGTTCGATCCGGTCAACGACGGGATCTATGCATCCGAGGGAGACGTCGCCGTGTTCAACGGAACGACGGTCGCCTCGGCGACGACGTCGGGTCCGGTCATCGCCAGCAACAACCCGCAGTTCCTCTTCGCCGTGCCGTCCGACGGGACCGTCCTAGCCCTGGGCGGACCCCGCGGGACGATCGAGGGAATCTCACTCGCTCCCACGATCCTCTCCGCGGGGGCGGAGCCGGCGCCCGCCGACCTCGGCATGCCGATCTCCATCTCGGCCGTCGTGGGAGGCGCGGTCGGGAATGTGACGTACCAGTTCGCAGGTCTCCCTAACGGGTGCTCCCCCCTCAACGCATCGAACCTCACCTGCACCCCGACCTCCGCCGGAAACGTCACCGCGACCGTGACGGTCGTGGACGCGGTCGACCAGTCGGCGACCGCGTCGTTCCCGATCGACATCCGGCCACTTCCCGTCCTCCACCTCGCGGCCAGCCCGAGCCGGGTGCTCCTCGGGGCACCGGTGGGGCTTTCCGCCAACGTCTCGGGCGGGGCTCCTCCCTACAACATTTCGTGGCAGCTCGGCGATGGCGCGACCGGAAGCGGCCACTCGCTTAGACATACGTACCGCACCCCGGGAACGTTCGACGTGACCGCGACCGTTCGCGACCGCTACGGACGGGTCGGGGAGGCCTCGACGAACGTCACGGTCGGGGAGACGTTCGTCGGGACGGCGCTGGTGGCCCCCCTCACCGTGCACGTCGGAGCGGACGTCTACGTCAACGCCAGTGCGCAGCGAGGGGTCGCTCCGTACGAACTTCAGGTCTCGTTCGGCGACGGAGGTCACGCCACCGAGTCGATCGCGACCGCCGCGTCGGCCGGGAGCGTGGAGCACGTCTACGCCGCGGCGGGGGCGTACCCTGTCTCGGTGTGGGTCAACGATTCGGCCGGGGGCTCGCAGCACCTCGCGTTCACGGTCACCGTGGTATCGCCACCGGCGGCGACTCCCGCGCGACTCGGAGCGGGCGAGACGGAGGAGATCGGATTGGGGGCCGCGGACGGGATCGCTGCGGTCGCCCTCGCGCTGGTGGTCGTGCGGGGCCGGTTCGGTCGGCGAGGGGCTCCGCCCACCCCTCCTCGGGCGTCCTAGGGGGCTTCGCCGGGGGGCCCCGGATCGCGTACGGCGGGGGCGCCCCCCGGGGCTTCCGATCCGGGGACGGGCTCGGGCGCCGGGGAGGAGGGTGTCGCCTCTCGACCCCGACGCCGCCGCGCGGCCGCAATCACCACCGTCGCGGCCACCAGCCCTCCCAGCGTGCCGATCTCGGCGAGCTCGACCGACGTGGGACCCGATGCGGTCGTGGCGGTCGACGTCACGGCGGGAGCCGCGACGAACGCGATGTAGAACGAGTCGATCGGTTCGGCTCCCGTGCTGTTCGCCGCGGTCGCCAGCACGTCGAACCCGGCCCCGTCCGGGGCGACCACGAACGACCGGAGTCCCGGCACCGGCACCGGGGGGAGGGGGCTCACCGACGTGCCGTTGAGCAGGTACGGTACGACAGCGTCGGTCTCGCCGGCAAAGACGTAGTATCCGCCGGGGACGCGCGCGGCCCACAGCCCGGTCGCGTTCGGGGGGAGCTCGACGGCGCCGACGGTCGTCCCCGAGCCCGGGTCGTACAGCTCGGCCCACGTGTCGGAGGCGGTCGTGAAGCCCAGGAGCAGGAGACCGGAGTTCGTCCTGTTGACGAACGTCGCCGATCGGAGCGTCGCCCCCGCCGGGGCCGGCACGGAGATTGGGACCGACCGGCCGCTCGCGAGCGCCACGTCCGTCAGGTTCCCGGAGATCCCTTCTAGAAGCACCGATCCGGTTGGGCAGCTGAATCCCGTGAGCCGGCTACCGCCCGTGACCGAGCGGTTCGCGAGCAGCTGGCCGGTCCCGGCGTCGAGGAGGAGCAGCCGCTCCGGCGTCGACGGTCCGGGGAGGAGGGACGAGGCGACGAGCGAGGCGACCTCCGCCCGTCCCCCGCACTCCCCGATGAGGGACGACTCGGGGAATCCGCCGCTGACGAGCGGGGTCGGGGTCGACCAGCTCGACGCCCCGGGGGCCAGCGTCGCGGACTCCTCCCCGAAACCGGTGATCCCCGCGGGCGACGAGGGACCGACCTTGGACCGGGAGAGGGTGTCGAAGACCGCCACGTACCCCCCACCGGGCAGCGACCCGACGGTCGGATCGAACGCGGCCTCGCCGGGGACGACCAGCGCAGGGAGCCGTCCGACCGTCCCCGAGCCGCCGTTGAGCGACAACGCCTCCAGCCGGACCGCCCCGACGGGAGCGTCGACGTCATCGGCGGAGTAGACGGCGACCGCCCCGCCCCCGTTGCCTGCGATGGCGGGGTCGGCTTCCGGGAAGACGTCGGCGATCGCCTCTCCGCTCCGCGCGCCCGGGACCCAGCTCAGGAGGTCGTAGGTGCTCGTGTTGTAGTACCGTGGGAGCGGCGACCACGCCGGCGACGTCTCTGCCGCCGCGTCGGACGCCGTCGCGGCCGCGCTCTCGGACGGCGGGTCGGCCATCCACGACCAGATCGTTCCGGGACCGAGGAATGTCCACTTGAACGTCCACCAGAGGAACTGGGCCGCGAGGAAGAGGGAGCCGTTCAGCCAGACGCCGTCGAAGTACGGCGAGTTCGAACCGAACAGGAGCGACAGGTCGAGCGTGCCCCCACCGCTGACGGTGAGGACGTCCGTGATGCCGGCGGTGATGGCGGCCGTGATCTCGATCGTCAGCTCGGCCGAGAGCCGTTCCAGGGACAGGGCGAGCCCCGGGATCAACGCCGACTGGCCCGGTACGGTCGGAGCGAGGAGCATCGACAGCGCCACCGACGGCGCGATCTCGATGTCGAGGTCGATGCCGACGTCCCCGATCCCCGGCACGTCCAGACCGACGATCGGGACCGACGTGTTGAACTTCCCCCCGAGCGTGACGTTGAGCCACGCCGAGGTCCAGTTGATCGCATACGAGCCGTTGGCGATGCGGCCC
>JASHXM010000015.1 GCA_030043545.1 Thermoplasmata archaeon
TCGATGGGCGACCTCGATCGGATCCTGGGACTGCTCGGCGAGGTCCGTCGCCGGGTCGTCCGGATCGCCCTCGTCCTGGGGCCGATCTTCGGCGCGCTCCTCCTCGTGAAGCTCGTCCCGTTCGGTCTCAAGGTCGGCGGGCTCACCGTTCCGCTCGCCTACCCGTGGCCGAGCCCGTTCTACAACGTCACCGCCCAGCTGTTCCGGGCGATGGCCGCCTGGATGTTGCCCCCGGGGATCACGCTGCTCAACGTCGGGGTCGCCGACTCCGTCGTCGTGCAGATGGAGATCGGCCTGCTCCTCACCGTGATCGTCGGGATGCCGTGGATCGTCCACGAGGTCGCCGCCTTCCTCGTCCCAGCGCTCCGGTCGGACGAGCGCACGCTGCTCCGGCAGATCGGGATCCCGGCCACGACGCTGTTCGCCGTCGGGACGGCGGTCGGCCTCTTCGCCCTCACGCCGTTCACGTTCCGGCTCCTGTTCCTCTACGTCGCCGCGATGGGCCTCGCGCCGGTGCTCGGCGTCCAGTCGTTCGTCACGTTCGCGCTGCTGTACTCGCTCGCCTTCGGCGTCGTCTTCGAGCTCCCCGTCTTCATCTACGCGCTGACCCGCCTCGGGGTCGTCCCGGCCCGCGCCTGGCGGCGTCACTGGCGCGGGGCGGTGATCGGCTCGCTCGTCTTCGGCATGATCGTCACGCCCGACAACTCGGGGATCACGATGCTGCTGATCGCGACCCCGATGATCGGGCTGTACCTCGGCGGCGCGTACTTCGCCGGGCGGTGGGAGCGGAGCCGACGCGTTCCGCGGCGGCCGCCGCTGCCCGCGGGAGCGGGGTGAGCTGATGGGACTGTTCTCCGACGTCGACTGGCTGATCATCGTCGCGGTCGGGGCGTTCCTCCTGTTCGGTCGGGAGAACGCCCAGGTGCTCCGCACCCTCGGACGGTGGTACGGGCGGGCCCTTCGACTGAAGCAGGACCTGCTGTCGGAGGTCTCGCGGGCGGCCGACCTGCCCGTCGCCCCGACCGGCGCGGGCGGGTTCCGGTCCGCCCTCCTCGGCTTCGACCCGATCGCGGCCGGAGCGACGGGGATCCCCGCGGCCGTCTCCCTCGCGTCGACCCCGGTCCGGGCTCCCCTGCCGGCGGTGCCGTGGACCGGCGGCGATCCCACGGTGAGCTGGTCGTCGACCGGAGACCCGGGCAGCGGACTCCGAGCGGGGGTCGGCTGACGATGCTGAGCCCGGACCAGATCGTGGAGATGTCCGAGGCGATCGCCGTGCTGCTGGGGATCGGGATCACCTGGGCCGTCTACCAGGGGAGCGAGCACGCGGAGCTGCCGGGGGAGGCGCTCACCCCGCCGCCCGGAGAGGCCGACGACGCCCGGCCCGATACTCGAGGGAGGACGTTGTGACGCTCCCGTGCGGCGCGGGCAGTTGTCCGCTCTCGGTCCCCGACCGGGATGTTCGCTTCGACCTCCCGGTGGGCCAGATCCGGCGCGTGGCGGCCTCGGGCCCCGAGGTCGACGAGACGAAGCGGAACTTCCTCAAGCTCGCCGCCGTCGCCGGCGTCGTCGGCCTCGGCGCAGGCGGGGCGGTCGCCGGCGCGCTGCAGTACGTGCAACCGCCGGTCGTGGGACTGACGAGCTACCCGACCGTGCTGCTGCTCGACGTCGACGGGAAACCGCTCACGATCGGGAAGGGGAGCCTCGTCGCCCCCTCGGGCCCCGGCCCGTACCCCTCGAACATCCTCAGCATCGACCAGGCGACGCTGTACATCTTCTACTACCCGCTCCGGAACGAGCCGAATTTCCTCATCAACCTCGCGCCGACCGCGTCCAACGTGCCGGGGGGGATCGGGCCGACCGGCTCGATCGTCGCGTTCAGCGCGATCTGCCAGCACCTCGGCTGCCCCGCCCCCGCGATCGCCTACTACCCCCCGGGGACGTGCTCCGAGACCCCCGGCGGGAAGTCGTTCTACATCCACTGCTCGTGCCACGGGTCGACCTACGATCCGGCGAACGCCGCGGCGAACCTGACCGGGCCGGCCGTCATCCCGCTGCCGCAGGTCGTGCTGATGGTGCCGAGCACCGGGCCGAACGCGAACCAGGTGTTCGCCGTCGGGATGAACGGCGCCCCCGTGAAGGGGCACATCAACACGCTCCAGGGCGACTACGGCGTCGGGAACACGAGCGCGGTGGCGACCGAGACCCCGGTCCACCTCTGCAGTTTCCCGGCGTGAGGGCGGAGGCGGATGTCGTTCTCGAACTGGTACAACCGGACCCTCAACAAGATCTGGGGGTTCGTCGAGGACCGCACCTCGATGCGCAAGTGGGCGCTCCGCCCGCAGCCCGAATTCACGTTCAAGCCGTCGTACTGGACGGGGGCGTTCGTCGTCAACGCGTTCCTGTACCAGGTCGTCTCGGGAGCGCTCCTTCTGCTCTACTATCAGCCGAGCACCCAGTCGACGCTCACGCCGTGCGGCCAGGCCGTCGGCGCGCTGTCGAGCTCGCCGGCGGCGTGGTGCTCGACGTTCTACATCATCCACTCGGTGCCGATGGGTGCCTTACTGCTCACGACCCATCTCTACGGCTCCTACGCGATGATCTTCCTGATGTTCATCCACTTCTTCCGGGGGTACTACCTCGGCGTCTACAAGGCGCCCCGCGAACTCTCCTGGATGGTCGGCACCCTCCTGATGGTGTTCACCCTCCTGATGGGGTTCACCGGCTACCTCCTCCCGTACACCGAACTCTCGGTCGCGGCGACGAACATCGGGATCAACCTCGCCGTGCAGCTGCCGTCGCTCGGGCCGTTCGTCCTGCCGCTCGTCACCGGCGACGGGACCGCCCAGGGGTTACTGAGCCGGATGTTCGACGCGCACGTCCTGCTCGTCCCGATCGCGCTCGGGGCGCTCCTGTACGCCCACATCGCCCTCTTTGAGTCGCACGGGATCGCGCCGCCGGCGACGTCCGATCCGGCCCAACGACGTCGGTTCTCCGAGAAGGAGGACAAGACGGCGGTCCCGTTCATGCCGCACATCCTGTTCTACATCGCGAAGTGGGGGCTGCTCTACACCGGCGTGCTGTTCGGGATCGCGGCGCTCTGGCCGTGGCAGCTGCCGACGTACTACGGCAACACCGCCGTCAACGCGGGCGTCGCCGAGCCGGACTGGTACTTCCTCTGGCTGTTCAAGCTGATCGACTTCCTCGGGGTCACGCCGCTGATCGCGATCGGGGTGACGACGGTCCTGATCGTCTTCGTCCTGTTCCTGCCGTTCCTCGACCGGTCGAAGCGGACCCATCCCCGGGATCGGCCGCTGTTCATCTGGCTCGCGACGTCGCTCCTCGGCTTCTTCATCGTCATGACGGTGTGGGGCGGCGAGACGCCGGGCGTCCAGATCCTCCCGATGGGGGTCGCCGAGACGCTCGGGCCGGTCTTCCTGGTGAACGGGCTGGTCACGCTCGCCTTCCACTGGCGGTACGTCCGCAGCTACCGCCGTCGCCTCGCCGCGCGCTCCAACTCGTTCGTCGGGATCTACTCGTCGAGCACCGGCTCGACGCCGGGACGCCCGGTCGCGGAGGCGATGCCCCGTGAGTGAGACCCCCGAGCGTCCGAAGTGGCGGACGGGGGTCCTCTGGGGGATCCTCGGGGGGTTCGTCATCGCCGGCTCAGCCGGCGGGGCCACCTGCGTCTACGGTGCGCTCGCCTTGGCGGCGGGGGACCCGTTCGGGGTCGTCTTCGCGGTCGGCGGGGCGGTCGCGGCGGTCCTCGCGACCCTGTTCACGCTCGGGATCCTGTACCGGGTCGACCGGTACCGCGGCGTCCCGCTGAGGACGGTGAAGCTGTTTGAGTGACCCCGACGACGCCGCCTTCGCGGCGGCCCGCGCGCGGGCGCTCGCCGTCTACGACGCGATCACGCTGCTGATGCTGCTCGGCATCGGCGTGCTGATCGTGTACGTCCTCCGCTTGGGGCCGCTCACGAGCCCGGGCGCCGAGTCGTCGTTCGGCTACGCCATCGGGCTCATGTCGATCATGGGCGCCGTGCTGTTCCACGTCGTCGATCGGACGTACCGCAGCTGGCCGCTCGGGCGTCGCTTCTCGCCGACCCCGCCGGGACCGGTGTCGGTCGCGGCGCAGGTGCGGTTCCTCAAGGTCGTCGTCTTCGTCGCCGCCGCGGCCGGCATCGCCTACGTGATCGCGGGGCTCCTCGTATGACGGCGGCAGGGAGCGGATGACCGACCTCACCACGACGTACGTGCTCATCGGACTGATCGCCGGCTTCGCGGCGTTCGTGCTCGGCATCCTCGCCTACCGCGGCCCGTGGCTGCTCGCCGTGCTGAAGCGGTGGATCTTCACCACCGACCACAAGCGGATCGGTCTGCTCTACATCTCCACCGGGATCCTGTTCTTCTTCATCGGCGGGATCTACGCGACGCTGATCCGCACCGACCTCGGCTTCGTCCAGGGACTCGGGCTCGACCCGCAGACGACCCTCGGGATCACCCCGGACGTCTACTC
>JASHXM010000117.1 GCA_030043545.1 Thermoplasmata archaeon
GGGCCGCCGTCGCGGCGCTCCGCGCCGGCTCCCCCGTGGTCCTCGGTGGGACCGAGCCGGGCCACACGACCGACGGGGTCGCCGCGCTCCTCGCGGTCCGGCTGCGGGCCGCCCGGGTCGTGAACGCCACCGACGTCGCGGGCGTCTACGACCGCGACCCGCGTCGCGACCCGGGCGCTCGGCTCCGCCCGCGGATCGGCTGGCCGGAGTTCCGCGCCCTCGTCGACCGGGAGACGAGCGGGGAGGCCGGGCAACGGTTCGTCTTCGACCGCCTCGGCGCGGGGCTGCTCGCGCGGACGGCGATTCCGCTCGCGGTCGTCGCCGGTCGGGACCTCCCAAACCTGGAGCGCGCCATCGTCGGGCGTCGGTTCCGCGGTACGGCGGTCGAGGCGTAGGCGCGGCGTTATCCCCGCCACCCGAGTGCGCCGCCGTGCACCGGATCGCCTTTCTCGGTCCTCCGGGGGCGGGGAAAGGGACCCAAGCGGCCGAGCTCGCTCAGGCGCTCCGCATCCCCCACCTCTCGACCGGCGACCTCCTCCGGGGAGCGGTGGGGGCCGGGAGCCCCCTGGGACGCGAGGCCGACGGGTACATGCGCGCGGGGAAGCTCGTCCCGGACGCGCTCGTCCTCCAGATCCTCGCCGAGCGGCTCGCCGGCGCCGACGCACGCGCCGGGTTCCTGCTCGACGGATACCCGAGGAACCTCGCGCAGGCGGAGACCCTCGCCACGCTCACCCCGCTCGATCGGGTCCTCTCCTTCGAGATCCCGACCGACGAGCTCGTGCGGCGGCTCTCGGGCCGACGCACCTGCCCGGTCTGCCAGACGGCGTACCACCTCGTGTCGAAACCGCCGAAGGTCGCCGGCCGATGCGACCGCGACGGGACCGAGCTCATCCAGCGACCGGACGACCGGCCGGAGGCGATCGAGGTCCGCCTGCGCGTCTACGCCGAGCAGACGGCGCCCCTCCTCGACCACTATCGCCGGCAGGGCCTCCTTCGGGCGATCGATGCGACCGGCACCCCCGCCGAGGTCGCCGGGCGGGTCCGCCGGGCCGTCGAGAGCGCGCCGCCCTAGGGGACGGCGCGGAGGGGCGCGCCCCGGACCCACGTCGTCCCGTCGAACTCCAGCCGAACTCCCTCGAGGTAGCCGAGCGGCGGTCCCCACCCGCTGGCCGCAGGCACGGCCGCGACGGCGCCCAGCTCGATCACGCCGGCGTGGGAGACGACGAGGAGTCGCCCCCCGTCGGGGACCCGGTGGAGCTCGGTGCGCCACCGGACCGACTGGCCGACCGCGAACCGCCGGACCGTCGGTCGGCGGGCGACGATGGCTCCAAAGTCCGCGAACGAGTGCGGCCGGGCGGAGTCGAGTTCGTCGTTGACGTCGTCCGGCACCTCGCGCAAGGTCTCGAGGAGGCGATCGGGCGGGCGGCCGAGCTCGACGGCCGTCTCCTGGGCCCGGGATCGGGGCGAGGCGAGCGCCCGGTCGAACCGACCGAGCCGGCGCCCGAGCTCCCGGGCCTCGGCGACCCCCCGGGCGCTCAGGTGCTCGTTCGGGGGATCCCGGTGCCCGTGCCGGAGATGGACCAGCTCCCGCATCCTCGACGGAACAGCGCCGACGCAGAGTTTATAGTCCGCACGCCGGTCGTGCCGATGTCCCGGCTTAGCTCAGTGGTAGAGCGGGGGACTGTAGGCGAGACTGCCGGTGACCCCGGCGGCCCCCGTGGAGATCCTCAGGTCGCCTGTTCGAGTCAGGCAGCCGGGACCTGAGGCTCGGGTCGGTTCGGCCGCGAGGATTCAAGTACGCGCACTCCCGTTTTGACGGGGAGGATTCCGTGGCCGGTACGTTCTCCGACTCCTGGCGACTGACGAAGACCGCGTTCCGCCTGATCGCCGAGGACCGCGCCCTCCTCGTCTTCCCGGCCGTCGCGGGCGGAGCGATCCTGGGGATCCTCGCCCTGCTCGTCGCCGGTTGGTTCTGGATCGAGCAGCCGCACTCGGCGCTGACCGCGATCCTGGCGCTCCACGGAGGTGGGGAGTACCTCGTCGGGATCGGGTTCTTCCTGATCGGCTACTTCGCGATGACGTTCATCGGCGTGTACGCCACCGCCGGGCTGATCGGCGCGGCGACGCTCAAGCTGAACGGCCGGCAGCCGACCGCGCGGGACGGCTGGAAGGTCGCCCGCGCCCGGTGGGGGAAGCTCCTCGTCTGGTCGCTGATCTCCGCGACGGTCGGCCTCCTGATCCAGGCGATCGCCCGCCGGCTGGGCGGGATCGCCGGGCTCCTGGTCGGGGTCGCGGGTGGCGCGACCTGGTCGGTGGCGACGTACTTCATGGTCCCCGTGCTGCTGTACGAGGAGCAGGGCTCCTGGCGCGGGATCGTCCGATCGTCCCGCTTGTTCGTCTCCACGTTCGGCCGGACGATCTTCTCGAACCTCGCGCTCGGGCTGATCGTCGCCGCGGGCATCATCGTCGCGGTCCTGGTCGTGGTCGCCGGCGTCTTCGAGGCGATCCTGCACAGCGTCGGCGTGGGGCTCGTCCTGATCGGGGTCGGGCTCGCGATCGCGGTCGGCGTCGCCCTGATCGGCGCGACCGCGGAGGGGATCCTCTGCGCGGCGCTGTACCGATACGCGACGACCGGTCAGGTCGAGCCGTCGCTGCTCCCTCCCCCGTACCGCACGGCGACGCCGCTCGCGTCGGGTGCCCCACCGGCCGCCAGCCCGTAACCGCGACGGGGCGCCCAATGGACGCCGAGCGGCCCTCCGGGGACGCGCCCCGACCGCGCTCCCGGCGCCCGGTCCTGGGTCGCCCGGGAGGTCCCCGGGCAGCGACGGGGAGGGCGAGGAATGCGGTTGTCGGGATTTGAACCCGAGTAGGTAGCTTGGGAAGCTACCGTCCTAACCACTAGACCACAACCGCGCGACCCAAGCGCAGGGCGCTGGGGAGATACGGTTTGTGCGCGGGACCGGGCCGCTCAGAGCAGCAGGCCGACCGATTCGCCCGGGATCGACGGCGCCCCCGCCAGGAGGTCGCCGTTCGATACGAGCCCTTCGGCGGCGCGCGAGGCGAACCCGGCGCGCTGGAGGATCCGGCGGGCGCGCGTGAGGTCGCTCGCGGACAACGCGACCAGGGGGAGGTTCCCTTCCCGCGCCACGAGGATCGCGACGCTCTGGACGTTGATCCGCTCCCGCGCGAGCACTTCGAGCACGCGGAGGAAGCTCCCCGCCCGATCCTCGAGGCGGACGGCGATCATCTCCCGGACCTCCGGGTCGTAGCCGGCCGTCGCGAGGAGCCCGACCGCGCGGTCGGGGTCGTTCACGATCAGGCGGACCCGCCCCTTCCCGGCGGCCGAATCGACGCTGATGGCGGCGAGGTTGATCCTCGCCTTCGCGAGCGTCTTCGAGACCCCCGCGAGCGCCCCGGGACGGTTCGGCAGCGTCAGCGAGATCTCGCGGAGCGCCATCGGCGGGGGAACGAGGCGGGCCCCGACTAATAGGCTCGACGCCGGAGCGGTCGTCGCGTCGCGGGGCGCCTCTTGCCGTATGTATTTATACCCGAATCGGGCCTAAATTTCGCTACCCGGGGGGGCGATCTCCCGGGGCACGGCGGATGGGAGCACCCCGACGCATTTGGTCCAGCCGTCGGTACCGCCGGGCCCGTCGATTGGGTCCGCACGAACGCGGGGTGGCGGCGGTCGTCGGGACGTTGCTGTCGCTGCTCGTCTTCTTCGCGCTGTTCGGGATCTTCCTGACCGAGTACCTTCCGACCTGGATGACCGACAACGAGCTCGCCTTCGTCGGGCAGGCCGACACCGCGTTGCTCCAGTTCAAATCGAACATCGACGCGCAGAGCGCCCTCGGCGGGCCGACCGTCGAGGCGACGTCGTTCCCGCTCAGCTCGCAGGGGGTCCCGCTCCTCGCGCAGCCGACCCAGGCGACGCTGATCCTGCTCCCGTCGTCGTGCCCGAACGGTCTCACCACGCCGACCGGGAAGACGTACGAGTTCCCCGTCAACTCGACGACGTGCGTCTTCCAGACGGTCGCGTTCTCGGCGGCGGCCGGGACGGCGACGTCGCTCCCGTTCAACCAGAGCACCTCGACGTCGGTCCTCGAGATGGAGCTGCCGAACCGCTACTTCACCCCCCAGACGTTCTACTACGAGAACGACGCCGTGATCCAGACCCAGGCCGGCAGCCACACCCAGATCGTCGGCCCGCCGCCGTTCGCGATCTCCAAGACCGCCCGGAACACGACGATCAGCACGGCGTTCGTCGGGCTGTACGGCAACTCGACCGTCGTGAGCGGTCAGGGGTCGGAGGAGGTCTACTCGCAGCTCGTCACGTCCGACCGCGTCACCTCGAACGGCCTCTTCCTCGCCGCGAACAAGACGGCCGTGCCGTTCGTCTTCACGTTCGAGATCGGCACGCGCAACCTCTGCGCGTGGTACACGTACGTGAGCCAGCTCGTGTCGAGCTCGGGGGTCACGAGCTCGGCGTACGCGCTCAAGTGGTACCAGGGGTCGACCAAGACGTGGCTGACGACGACCCCGAGCAGCACGGTCTGCACGGATGACCAGGGGTACACGCACATCCTCTGGCTCAAGATGACCGGCGTGAGCTACGCCACCGTCGTCGTCTCGTCGATCAACGTTCACATGGGCACGGGGGTGCTGTAGCGGTGGCGTCGTCGGTCCGCGTCCGCATCCCGCGGACGAGCCAGGCGGCCCCCGCGCTGGCGCCCGGCGCGGAGAAGTTCCTGGAGAGCCCCACCGACGTCCCCGGGACGTTCATCACGGCGATGCCGCCGCTCCCCGAGCCGGGGATGAAGGAGCTGCTCGTCACGCCGGTGAACCCGCCGTACTCCTACTCGCGCGTCAGCTACTCGGACAAGACGAAGGAGTACCTCTACGAGGTGATCGAGCCGCAGCTGACCGCCCACGAGCGCCAGCTCGTCGACCACCTCAAGACGACGCTCACGAAGATCCTCGGCGGCGACGTGGGCGGGCTCTCGATGGCCGACCGGCGCACCTACCTTCGGAACGAGTCGGAGGCGTACTTCCGCTCCCGCGGCATCTCGCTGAGCCCGATCTCGCTCGAGCGGGTCGTCTACTACGTCCTCCGCGACTTCGTCGGCTACGGGCCGGTCGACGCGCTGATCCTCGACGCCGACGTCGAGGACATCTCCTGCGACGGCGTCGAGGTGCCGCTGTTCCTGTTCCACTCGAAGTACGAGTCGGTGAAGACGAACGTCTCGTTCGCCGACGAGGAGTCGCTCAACTCGTTCATCGTGATGCTCGGGCAGCGGTGCGGGAAGTCGGTGAGCGTCTCCGCGCCGATCCTGGACGGGACGACCCCCGAGGGCCACCGCGTCCAGGCGACGTACGCCCGCGAGGTGACGACCCGGGGGGCGAGCTTCACGATCCGTCGGTTCAAGGAGCGGCCGTTCACCCCGGTCGACCTGGTCGCGATGGGGAGCGCGAGCGAGGAGATGGTCGCCTACTTCTGGCTCGCGGCGGAGCAGGGCGAATCGGTCATCATCTGCGGGGGACCGGCGTCCGGGAAGACGAGCACGCTCAACGCGATCTCGCTGTTCATCCCCCCGACCTCCAAGATCGTCTCGATCGAGGACACGCGGGAGGTGAACCTCCCGCACGAGAACTGGATCCCCGGCGCGACCCGCAGCGGCACGGGCGACCGGGGGCCCGACGGGAAGGCCGCGGGCGAGCTCGACATGTTCGACCTCGTCCGCGCGGCGCTGCGGCAGCGGCCGAACTACATCATCGTGGGCGAGGTCCGCGGCAAGGAGACGTACACGATGTTCCAGGCGATGGCGACGGGCCACACGACCTACTCGACGATGCACGCCGACAGCGTGAAGTCGATGGTGAACCGGCTCGAGAACCCGCCGATCAACACGCCGCGGATCCTGCTCTCCGCCCTCAACAACGTGGTGATCCAGATCCAGGCTCGGACCGACAAGGGGGTCGTCCGGCGGCTGAAGCAGGTCCTCGAGATCGTCGGCTTCGAGCCCGAGACGAACGAGCTGATCACGAACACCGTCTACGAGTGGGACCCCGGCACGGACGCGTTCGTGTTCAAGGGCCACTCGTTCCTCTTTGACAAGATCATGGAACTCAAGAACTACAGCCCGGACGAGATGGACGCCGAGTTCCAGCGCCGGAGCAAGGTGATCCGCTTCCTCGTCGATCACAAGATCAACGACTACCGCCAGCTCTGGCAGACGATCGCGCAGTACTACAAGGACCCGAACGAGGTCATGGCCCGGGTCGCCGCCGCGACCCCGCCGCCCCCGCCCCCGAAGGAGGCGTAACGGTGGCCCGCCGACCCGCCGACCCGACCCCGCCCGCGGAGACCGCCGCGCCGGAGATCCGGGCGGTCCGCGTGAAGCGGGGCGACCAGCCGACCCCGACCGCCGTCTCCGGCTTCCAGCGGTGGGCGTGGAAGACGTTCGGGGCCCGCGTGATCGCGAAAGGGGTCGACCCGGCGCTCGAGGACAACCTGGTCAAGGCGCACATGCGCATCCGCGCGGACGAGTACGTCGCGAACACCCTCGCCACGACGGTGATCGCGGCGGCCGTCTCGCTCGCCGTCGGCATCGGCGCGGGGGTGCTGTTCGTCCTCAAGCACGACGTCATCATCGGCCTCCTGATCGGGGTCCTCGCCCCGATCCTCGGGACGGTCGGCGCGTACTTCGGCCTCCTCGGGACCCCCGGTTCGAAGGCGAAGGAGCGGGGTCGGAAGATCGACCGGAAGATCTCGCCGGCGATGAGCTTCGTCTCCGCGATGAGCTCGGCCGACGTGAACGTCGACCAGATCTTCAAGGAGCTCGGCCGGCAGAAGATCTACGGGGAGGTCGCGGAGGAGGCGGCCTGGATCACGCGCGACACCGAGCTGCTCGGCGTCGACATCCTGACGGCGATCCGCCGGGGCGCCCAGCGGACCCCCTCGCGCCGGTTCCAGGACTTCCTCCAGGGCGTCGTCACGACGGCGACGAGCGGCGGTCAGCTGAAGCCGTACTTCCTGCTCAAGGCGGAGCAGTTCGAGCGGGAGAACAAGCTCGAGATGCTCCAGCGGACCGAGACGATGGGGCTGCTCGCGGAGACGTTCGTCACGGTCGTCGTCGCGTTCCCGCTGTTCCTCGTGATCATCATCGCGATCTTCGCCGTCATCGGCGGCGGCGGGTCGGTGATGCTGCTGATCCTCTGGGCGATCGTCGGCGGGATGATCCCGCTCTCGCAGTTCGGCTTCATCTTCTTCATGTACACGCTCACGCAGGAGATGATCTAGCGATGGCGATCGCGAACGCCCCGGCGTCCGTCCGCAAGGTGAAGGAGATCTCGGCCGAGGCGAGCCGCCCGGCCCGACCGGC
>JASHXM010000118.1 GCA_030043545.1 Thermoplasmata archaeon
TCGAACCGCCCGTCCCGCAGCACCTGGTCGCTCGCGCGACGGAGCAGGCCGAGCGTCGCATACGCCCCGCTCGGCCCGAAGCTCACGCGCTTCACCCCGAGTCGGGCGAGTTCGGAGAGCGGGGGAACTCCCGGCCGAACCATGACGTTGACCGGGCACGCGACGGCCCGGACAAACTCCTCGATCGCCGGAGCGTCGACGAGTCCCATCGGGTAGACGCAGTCCGCCCCAGCGTCCCGGTACGCTGAGGCGCGTCGGATCGCCTCCTTCGTCCGCGCGGGCAGCTCTCCCGGGGCGACCCTAAGGGCGTCCGTGCGCGCGTTGAGCACGATCGGAACCCCGGTCTCGGCCGCTGTCGCCCGGATCGACGCCAGCTTGCGAAGCTGGGCGGCGAGCGGCACGAGTCGGTCGGCGGTCGGGTCGTGGTCCTCCACGTTGACGCCGACCGCGCCGGCCGCGACGACCTCGCGCACCGCCCGCGCCACTTCCTTCGGCCCGCGGCCGTACCCCGCGACCACGTCCGCGCTCAACGGCACGGAGAGCCGGGCGGCGATGCGACCGACCGCCGCGACCAACTCCTTGCGCGGCATCGTCTGGCCGTCCGAGTATCCGAGCGACGCCATCAGGCCGGCACTGGTCGTGGCGACGGCCGCGAACCCCGCCTCCTCGAACGTCCGCGCGCTCGTGACGTCCCACGCGTTCGGGAGGACGAGCGGGCGCTCTCCGTGGTGCAGGCGCCGGAACGCTTCGGCCCGCTCCACCGGGGAGGACATGCGACGCAGCTCAGCCACGTCCGGCCGATATGGTTTCCCGGTACGGCGGTGGAATCTACACCGGCCGACCTACGCGGCGAGTCGAGTGCACGCGTCGTACAGTCGGCGGGCCGTGTCGGGGTCGCGGGAGGCCGGCGAGCCGGGGCGCACCGCGCGGCCGACGACGTACGAACCGGAGCGGTCGGCGAGCGCCGGATCGGTGGCGGCGAAGACGGCCGTCGCGGCGCCGGCGGCCTCGCTCCGCCCGACCAGGTGGAAGGCGAGACGGAACGCCCACGCGCTCGCGCGGCCGTTGTTCTGCCCGAACCCGGATCGCACCACTCCGGGGTGCACTCCGAGCACCGCTGGCCCCGCGGCCCCCCAGCGACGGGCGAACTCCCGGGTCAGCATCAGGAGCTCGAGCTTCGACCGACCGTACGCCCGGTACGGCCGGTAGCCGTTCCGCATCTCGAGATCGTCAAAGTCGACGTGCTGGCCCCGGTGCGCCGCGGAGGTGACATTGACGACCCGGCCGGCCCCCGAACTCCGAAGCCGTCCACCGAGCCGTTCCATGAGCACGAACGGGGCGAGCACGTTGAGCGCGAACGTCCGCTCCACGCCGTCCGACGTCTCCTGACGCGGAGCGAAGATCCCGCCAGCGTTGTTCACGAGCAGATCGATCCGCGGATAGCGCGCGAGGACGGTCTCGGCGACCCGCCGCATCTCGGCGCGGTCGGCGAGGTCGCGCACCCCGAGCGGTTCGACGCGGGCGCCGGGCCGGGTGGCCGCGACCTCTTGGGCC
Source organism: Thermoplasmata archaeon (assembly GCA_030043545.1). Taxonomy (GTDB): domain Archaea; phylum Thermoplasmatota; class Thermoplasmata; order Lutacidiplasmatales; family UBA184; genus Lutacidiplasma. Next base: position 1,555 of record JASHXM010000118.1, read on the forward strand.
GAACGGGCGGCCCGCTCCTCTCCGCGCCCGACGAGGACCACGGTCGCTCCGAGCGCCGCCAGCTGACGGGCGATCTCCCGTCCGATGCCGGAGGTCGCTCCCGTCACGACCGCCGTGCGACCGTCGAGCGGAACGGCTCGTTCGGTCGTCTGGGCGGCCGACGAGGCATCAGACAATGCGGTACTCGCGCCGACGGGAGTCGTGGAGGACGATCGACTCCCGGACCAACCCCTGGCGCCGCAGCGACTCGAGAGCGCTCTGGACGGTGCGGCGCGGCAGCCGGGACAGGCGGACGAGCTGGCCCTGGTCGAGTCCCCGGTGCCGCTCGAGTAGGTAGTAGAGGAACTTCGCGGCGGGGGGACCCCCGATCTCCTTCCCGCGCGGCTGGCTCGCGGACGGCGCTACGGCCAAGCTCATCCGCTCGGTCGCGAGCTGGGCGACCGACGAGATCGCCACTCCCCCCAGATTCACCTCGGGGCCCAGCTCGCGCAGCAGGTACGTCTGCTGCGCCTCGAGGGGGGCCTCGAACAGGAGGTCCTCGTGCGGGCGGTTGCCGACGATCGCCCGGAGCCAGTCGTACTTGATGCCGGTGTCCGCGTCGTAGATCCCGCCCGCGCGACCGCCCTCCGGGGCCGGTAGCGCCACTCGTCGGGGGGTGAACGACCGGGCGCGACCCATCTGCGAGATCAGCTCCTGGAGCGACAGCTGCTGGGAGGGGGCTCGCCCCCCGACCTCGATGACCAGGCCGAGGCTTCGCGACGTCACCGCCTTCGACACGCGGTCGAGCGCCGCGTCGCCCGGCCCCGGCGCACCGGCGGAGACCTCGATCACGTCGAACCCGAGCGCTTTCGCCTCGTCCAGGAACTGGGGCAGTCGGTCCCGGGCGGACGCGTAGTCGACGAGCTCGCTGCTGGTCGAGACGTCGATGCCGGCGTCGTGGTAGCGGCGGATCCGCTCCCGAAGCCGGTCGCGCGCGACCAGCAACGGCAGCCCCCATCCGATCCGGGCGATGTCGATGTACGGCGCGAGGTTCCCGAGCTCGTCGAGATGGAAGCCGGTCATCCGGTCGAGGATCTCCGTGACCCCCCGGTGTCGCGGGCGGGTGACCCGCACCACATCCGTCGGGAAGAACGGAGACTTCGTTCTGGGACGTGCCGACCCGGCTTCCAGTTCACTCACTCCTGCGCCGATTGTGCGCCGGAGCTACCGGCGCGCTGCTATAAGGACGTCCGGGCGCGGGCCGGGGTAGCTCGTGCCTTCGGCGCCGCCCGCGCCCCGGTTGGGCCAAACTTATTAGAAACGGTACGTGCGCGAGCCGATGGCGGAGAAGTCGGGCCGGGTCCTGGTCCTTGGGCTCGACTCGGTCTCCCCTTGGCTGCTCTTCGAGCGGTTCCTGCCGCGGATGCCGCGGATGCGCCAGCTCCTCGCCCGATCGCGGTACGGTACGCTCCGGAGCATCGACCCTCCGATCACCGTGCCCGCGTGGGCGGTGATGTTCTCCGGGGTCGATCCCGGGACCTTGGGGGTCTACGGGTTCCGTCACCGCCGCCCCGGGACGTACTGGGACCAGTACATCCCCACCTCCCGGACGATCCTGAAGCCGCTCGTCTGGGATCGGCTCTCCCGGGTCGGCAAGCGCGTCTGCGTGATCGGGATGCCGCCGGGCTACCCGCCGCCGCAGGTCAACGGGGTGTACATCTCGGATTTCCTGACCCCCGACAACGCCCAGGACTACGTCTCCCCCGCGTTCCTGCGGCCGGAGATCGAGCGGGTCGCCGGAGGGTACACGTTCGACGTGACGTTCCGGGCGGACGACCGGGACCGGATCGGGCGCGAGCTGTTCGAGATGACCCAGAAGCACTTCGCGGTCGCGCGCCATCTGTGGGCGAAGGAGAAGTGGGATTTCTTCGCCCTCCACGAGATCGGTCCAGACCGGCTCCACCACACGTTCTGGAAGTTCTTCGACCCGTCGCACCCGCGCTACGAGGCGAATCCGAAGTTCCAGACGCTGGTCGACGACTACTACTCGATGCTCGACGGGGAGATCGGGCAGCTGCTCGACCTCGTCGACGACGACGTGCGGATCCTGGTCGCCTCCGACCACGGCAGCCAGGCGATGCAGGGGTGTTTCTGCATCAACGAGTGGCTGATCCAGAAGGGGTACCTCGCCCTGAAGGGTCCACGACCGAAGCCGGGCACGCCGATCGAGCAGGTGCCGATCGACTGGTCGAAGACCTCGGCGTGGGGGGCGGGCGGCTACTACGCCCGGATCTTCTACAACGTGAAGGGCCGCGAGCCCGAAGGGACGATCGCGCCCTCCGGCGTGGCCGCCTTCGAGGCGAAGCTCACGGCCGACCTCAAGCAGGTCAAGAAGCCGGACGGACAACCCCTCGCCGTCGACGTGCGCCTCCCGAAGAACATCTACCGGGAGGTCCGCGGCGACTCGCCCGACCTGATGGTCTACTTCGACAACGCCGCGTGGCGGTCCGCTGGCACGATCGGCTACGACTCGCTCTACCTGGCGGAGAACGACACCGGTCCGGACGACTCGGTCCACTCGTTCGAGGGAATCTATGCGATCTCCGACCCCCGGACCGGGAAGGGGACCCGGGGTCCGGAGGAGAAACTGATCGACATCGCCCCCACGGTGCTCCAGCTGATCGGCGTCCCGATCCCGCCCGAGCTCCAGGGCCGTCCGATCAGCGATCTCTGACCACCGGCACCGGCTCGCCGCACGGGCCCGCCCGGCGCGGAGAGATGAGGGTCCGCACGAATGCACCATCGGGCCTCGCCGGCTGTTCGGCCGGCGAGCCCGCCTGGCCGGCCGGCGGCGATCCCCCGTGGGATGGAGCTGAAGAGGTTCCGAGGCCTCCCTGAGCCCGGCACTGGGAGCGCCGATTCCGCGGTCCGTCGATCGTGTACGATGAAACTCGTCGAGGCAGCCCCGCTTGGCTGACCGTACAGTGGCGTAACGCGATGGCCCTCGCCGTCGCCGCGGTGGGGGTCAGCCTGCTGGGGGGGCTGCTGCTCACTGTGTTCCGGCCCCTCTCCGCGGCATTCCTCATCACGGCCTCCGTCGTGCTCGGCTTTGCGGTGGTGGCCGCGTTGGCAGCCGCGTACCTGTTTCGTGTCG
>JASHXM010000119.1 GCA_030043545.1 Thermoplasmata archaeon
CGTCACGCTCTCGAAGCCGCGCGCCGCCGGCTGACCCGACGCGTTCGGGTGGAAGCAAACCCTTAACGGCGGTGCCGCGCGACGGGAGCGGGCAGGGTGCCATGGCCGACCGCTCGGCCGAGCCGAAGTTCCTCGAACCCCTCCTGGGGGTCGTCTTCGACCTCGACGGAACCCTCGTGCTGTCGCACCACGACTTCGGCCGCATCCGCGGCGAGGTCGTTCGGATCGCCGAGCGCCACGGGGTCCCCCCGGGGCAGCTGACCGTCCGCGACCCGGTCCACCGGATCGTCGAGAACGCCCGCGAGGCGATGCGCGTCGCCGGCCTTCCCGACGGGGAGCAGTGGCGGTTCGAGGCGGAGTACAACCGGGCGATCGACGCGATCGAGCTCGAGGCGCTGCCGCGCACCGTCCCCCGCGGGGGCGCGGACGAACTGCTCCGCACGCTCGCCGCCCGGGGCTTCCGGCTCGGGATCCTGACCCGCAGCTCCGAGGCGTTCGCCCGCGGCGCCTTGGGACGAACCGGCCTCGGGCCGTACTTTGGCTACCTGCGCAGCCGCAGCACCCCCGGCCCGGCGAAGCCGTCGCCCGAGGCGCTGCTGCTGCTCCTCGAGGAGATGGGGATCCCGCGCGAGCGCGCCCTGTTCGTCGGCGATCACCTGATCGACGCCGAGTGCGCCACCCGCGCGCGCGTCCGGTTCTACGGCCTGATGCCGGATCCGACCGACCGCGACCTGTCGTCGATGACCGTCGAGCGGTTCCTGGCCGGGGGCGCGTCGGCGGTCGCGCACGACCTGCCCGAACTCGGACGGCATCTCGGGAGCGCGCCGGCGGCGCGAGCGACGTGACCCCCGCTCGTCAGAGATACGCCGACCAGGCGTGGATCACCGCCCGCTCGGCGGTCGCCCACGCCTCCGGGATCTGGTTCCAGCCGTTCCGCTGATCGCCGACGCAGTAGACGCCGGGAAGCGGCTGGCCGTCGGACGCGGCGAGCGCCCGGCAGTCCTCGTCGGTGACGACGAACCCGTCCGCGTCGAACCGACAGCCGAGCGACCGCGGCAGCTCCTGGTGCATGTCGTACCACCCGAGCGCCGAGAAGCCGCGGTCGTACGAGCGGCGGCTCCCGTCCGCGAACTCGACGATGAACCGGTGCTCGCGGATCCCGTCGAACCCCCCGATCGTCCCTTCGAACACCGGGATCCCCCGCTCCGCGAGCGCGGCGGTGAGGGCGGTCCGTTCCTCGGTCGACGCGCCCCCAAGAAGCCGGCGCCCGTGGGTCAGCAGCTCGACCGACGCGGGCCGGAACTCGAGGATGTCGAGGGCGCTCCGAGCGGCGAACGCGTCGTCGCCGATGACGGCGACCGACCGGCCGGGGAGCTCGTGTCCGTCGCACAGGAGGCAGAAGTCGACGATCGCCTGGTTCGCCCACGGGAAGATCGGCTCGATCTTGCCGCCGACCTCCGGGATCCGGTCCACGACCCCCATCGCGAGGACGACCGCGCGGCCGCGGGCGACGTGGGTCTGCTTGAGCCAGTCGAACGTCACCTCGAACCGGTCGTCGCGGCGCACGACCGCGGACGCCCGCGCCGGCGAGAACAGCCCGACCCGCTCCTCCTGCGACCGAACCGCCTGCGTCTGGAGGTCGAGGAGCTTGTGGCCCGAGATCCCGGTCGGGAACCCGGGGAGGTTGTCCATCTTCGGCGCGTAGTACGACCGCGAGTACTTCGGACCGCGGTCGACGATCGCGGCGGTCTTGTCGAGGAGACCGGCCTTGAGACCCGCCTGCAGCCCGGCGTGGCCGCCGCCGACGATGACGAAGTCGTAGTCGTCGCGCAACCGGGGCAGCCCGGGCATCCGGGGTCCGAGCGGCCGCTCCGATTTGACGGCTCGCCGCGCGACGCCGCGTTCCGGCCGCGCGCCACGGCAAATCTTATGCGCGGGCCCCGGCCTCGGGCGCCTCGGGTTCCTCACGCCGGTGCCGCCGTCCCGAGCGGACGAGACGAGGCTCAGGGGGACGCTGTTTCTCGAGGACGGTACCCGGTTCGACGGCGACGGCTTCGGCGCCGCGGCCCGCCGCGTCGGCGAGGTCGTCTTCACGACCGGGATGGTCGGCTACCCCGAATCGCTCACCGATCCGTCGTTCCGCGGGCAGATCCTCACGTTCACCTACCCGCTGCTCGGCAACTACGGGGTGCCGCCCGCGGACGCTCGGGACCGGGACGGCCTGCCGCTCCTCGAGAGCGCCGGCCTGCAGGTGCGGGGGGTCGTGGTCCGCGGCACGACCCGGCCGAACCACTGGGCGATGGGACGTTCGCTCGAGGCGTGGCTCGCCGATGAGGGCGTCCCGGGGATCCGGGGGATCGACACGCGCCGCCTCACGGAGCACCTGAGGGCGCACGGGGTCCTCCGCGGCGTCCTCGACGTCGGCCCGTCGGGCGCGCCGCCCACCGAGTCGGCCCTGCGGGACGCGCTCGCGCGGGCGCCGACCTACGCCGAGGAGGAGCTCGTCGCGGAGGTCGTCCCCCGGACGCCGACGATCGTCGCGCGCAACGGCGGTCCGCTCGTCGCGGTCCTCGACTGCGGCGTGAAGACGAGCATCGTGCGCGCCCTGCTCGACCGCGGACTCTCCGTGCTCCGCCTGCCGTACGACGCGTCCGTCCCGGACCGGTTCGACGGCCGCCGGGTCGCGGGGCTGCTCGTCGGGAACGGTCCGGGGGACCCGGCCCAGCTGGCGGTGACGGTCGAGGAGCTCTCGCGTCCCGCGAACCGGAACCGGACGACGCTCGGGATCTGCCTCGGCCACCAGCTCCTCGCGCTCGCCCGCGGCGGCACGACGTTCAAGCTCAAGTACGGCCACCGCGGCCAGAACAAGACGATCTGCTTCGACGACGGGCGCGCGCTCGTCGTCAGCGAGAACCACGGCTACGCCGTCGACCCGGCGTCCCTGCGGGAGAGCGAGCTCACGCCGTGGGCGACGAACCCGGACGACGGGACGCTCGAAGGGTTCCGCGACCCGGCCGGGCGGATCCTCGCGCTGCAGGGGCACCCGGAAGGCCACCCCGGGCCGCAGGAGGCCGGTTTCGTCTTCGACGAGTTCGCCCGGAAGGTCCGGCGGCGCGCATGACCCCCGACCTCCCCGAGAAGGTCGTCCTCCTCGGCAGCGGTGCCCTCAAGATCGGCGAGGCCGGCGAGTTCGACTACTCGGGGAGCCAGTGCCTCAAGGCGCTCGAGGAGGACGGCGTCTACACGGTCGTCGTCAACCCGAACATCGCCACGCTCCAGACCGACCGGCCGAAGCTCGGCAAGGTCTACTTCCAACCGCTGACCCCCGAGTTCGTCGAGCCGATCCTCACCCGGGAGCGGCCGGACGGGGTCCTCCTCTCCTTCGGCGGCCAGACCGCGCTCAACTGCGGGGTCCGGCTCGCCGACGCGGGGGCGTTCCGGCGCGCGCGGACGCGCGTCCTCGGCACGCCGCTCTCCGCGATCCGCGCGACCGAGGACCGGGCGCGGTTCGTCCGGACGATGGCGCGCGCCCGGGTGCCGACGCTGCCGAGCCGGGCCGTCTACTCGTACGACGAGGCGCTCGCCGCCGCCCGGGAGCTCGGCTTCCCGGTGATCGTCCGGGTC
>JASHXM010000120.1 GCA_030043545.1 Thermoplasmata archaeon
GCAGCGGCTCGACCGCCGACCAGAGCCGGCGATCGACGACCAGCCCGGCGGGCGCCGAGTCGTCGAGCTCGTAGCGGAGGATCTCCCCCTTGAGCGCCGTGTTGAGCGGGACGAGCACCGCCCCGCGCTTGGCGGCCCCGAACCAGAGGAGCGGGAACTCGGGGGTGTTGTATAACAGCGCGCCGATCCGGTCCCCCGCGCCGACCCCGGCGGCGTCCAAGCCGGCCGCGACGCGGTCCGTCTCCGCATCAAGCGCACGGTACGTGATCGAACGGCCGGCGAACCGGAGGGCGACCCGGTCGCCGTTCTTCGCGGCCTTCGCCCGGACGAGCGTCGCGAGGTCGTGGTACTCCTCGGTCGCCTCGAGCATTCGTCCGGACCGACGAGCGCCGCGCCATAACGCTTCGGCCGGGCGGGACGCCAACGCCAAGAACCGACGACCGGGTGCGGGGACGATGGCCGAGCACGGCGGACGGTTCCGCCCGGCGGCGCCGACGGTCGTCGAGCTCGCGGCCGGCGCCGTCATCGTCGATCGGGCGACTCCCGAGGCGAAGGCGCTCCTGCTGCATCTCGCCGACGAGGACAGATGGTGCCTCCCGAAGGGGCACGTCGAGGCCGGCGAGTCGCTCGTCGACGCGGCATTGCGGGAAGTGCGGGAGGAGACGGGCCTCTCGACCGTTCGCCTCGGCGACGAGATCGCCGAGGTGAGCTACCGCTTCTACCGAGCCGGCCGGAACGAGAACGTCCTCAAGGTGGCGGTCTACTTCCTCGCCCGCACCCCCGACCGCGAGCTCCGGACGGAGCCGATCTTCGACCGGTCGGAGTGGGTGCCGCTCGCCGAGGCGGTCGAACGACTGCCGTTCGACACCGACCGGACCGTCGTGCGGGCGGCGATCGCCCACCTTCGGCAGCGGTGAACGGTCGCGACGCTCGGTCCCTCGGGGCCTCGAAAACAAAAGGCAGGAACGGGTTGGAGTGGGCCCCCGGGCGGGGGCCCACCGGGGCTCGGTCGGAGCCCCTTACGGCTGCGCGCCGGGACCCGCGGGGGGGCGGGAGCCAGCGCTCGGGGTCGGCGGGGCGGGCAATGGCGTACCGGCGGCGGGGGGAACGCCGACCGACATGCCTTCACCGTATCCGCCGACCAGTTCGGTCGCCCGCGTCTTCCGGCGGGCGTAAGATCGCCACTCGACGACACCGACCGTCCCGACGACCGCGGCCACGAGGGCCCCGATCAGGACCGCCTCGCCGAGCGGGCCCAGGCCGGCCGCCCCACTCGGGCAGCCGAACTGCAGGCAGTGCGACTGCCCCTGGGCGGTCGAGACGCTCTCGGGGTGCGTGACGACGCTCGCCTCGCTCGGCATCGGGGAGGCGGACGGGAGCCCGCCGCCCGAGACGAGCGCGGGCTCGGCGCCCGCGCCGCCGGCCATCACGAGGTCGGTCGCCGCGAGTGAGTCGACGTGGACCCGGCCCGCGTTCACCCAGAGGAGCTCGCCGCCGCCGAACGACACGGTCGCCATCGACTCCCGCGCGTACGGCTGCGCCGCGCCGCCGAACGGGTCGAACCCGTGCGGGACGACGACGAACCCATCGTAGAGGCTCGCGGGGCCGACGATCTCGAGCAGGATCGCCGAGCCGCGGGCGTGCCGCCAGGCGTGCGGCAACCCGAGCGAGACGACGGCGCCGTGGAGGGAGAGGGTGCCGGCGGCCGACCAGTTCCCGCCGCCGATGTGGTGGCCGGAGCCCGTCGAGCCGTTCCAGCCGTGGAAGTCGTAGGCGTAGGCGACCGACCAGCTCGCCGACGGCGTCGCGTACGCGCTCGAGTTCCAGGTGGAGACCCCGGAGAGGTTGAGCGGGACGAGCCCGAGCGACGGCGTGAACCCGACCTGGGCGCTCGCCGACGCGGAGGCGTTCAGGTACGCGCTCGCCGAGTTCGAGTCGTTCGACGCGGTCAGCGACTCGTTGAGCGTCGCGCGACCCGCGAACGAGGTGTTGTCGAGCCCGAGCGCCGGCACCGTCGTGAGCGTGCCGTCGACGTACACGCGCGAGGCGTTGGTGACGTTGGCATACGCCCGGTCGACCTCGACGGCCTTCAAGTCGAAGGCGACCGACAGCTTCGGCGCCGAGAGGGAGAGCGCCACGCTGACGCCGACCGTCCGGTCGACCTCGAGCTCGGTCGTGTTCGGTCCGTTCGGCGTCGCGTTGAAGATCACCGCTTCGCCGATCGTGTAGTTCCAGCTCTCGGTGGTGGGGCCCAGCCCGGAGGTGAACGTGCGGGTGCCGCTCGTCGAGTTCATGTTCCCGTACGCCCACGCGGTCGTCGACGACATCGCCGGCGCCACCGGCGCCGCGACGGCCGAGCCGGCGAACGCCGCCATCAGCCCGACGACGGCGAGGAGCGCCGCACCGGTCGCCGCGATTCCGTGCCGCGGAGAGATCCTTCGGTCCATTCGTTCCGTCCTGCAGGGTTGCCCCTGTCGGACGTTCCCACTCGGGGGAGCCCTGCTTAAGGGGATGGCCCGCGGCCGACGCGGTTCGTTGGACGGGTTGCTAGACCGTAGCACGCGGGGGTCAGCCGCCGACGACCCGGCCGCCCCGGACGACCGTCCGACCGTCGATCGACAGCTCCGCGCCCGCGAGGGTGAGATAGCCGAAGTAGTCCGACTTCGTCTTGCCGCCGAACCCGGCGTTCCGACCGACGCCGACGGTGACGCTGCCGCCGATCGCCTCCTCGAGTCCGGGCGCCCGCCGCACCGCCGGATTGAGCCCGACCTCGAGGAACGAGGGCCGGTCCTTGCCGGCGCTCGCGTGGGCGTACTCGGCGAGGATCGGTCGACCGCCGTCGCGGAACGACTGGGCGGTCAGCCGGCCGTCGCGGAACTGGAACCGTCCGCCCCGGGCCGGTCCGCGCATCGAGGTGAGCAGGGTGTTGGACACGAATGTCCCGTCGGCGGTCGACTCGTCGACGGAGACGTAGACGCTCCCGTCCGGGACGTTCGCCATGCTGCCGAACGGCGTCCGCATCGACTCGGCGGTGACGTTGCCGAGGGTGGTGAACGGCCGGCGACCCGCGAGCGCGAGGGTCAGGTCCGTGCCGTTCGCGTGGCGGATCCGGACGTCGTGGCCCCGCTCGAGGGCCCGGGCGACGGCCGCTCCGCCGCGGGCCATCGTCTTCGGGTCGACCAGGGACGCTGCGAACATCTCCCGCTGCCACGCCCCGAGGTTCACGCCCCAGAACCGGGCGTTCTCCGGCGTGACCCGGGCGACGTTCATCCGCACCCCCCGCAGACCCGCTTTCTTCGCGACGTCGTACCACTTGGCGTTGTACGCCGTCACGCGGTCGAGGACCTTCTCCGGCAGGCGCGCCCGCCGGGCGAGATCCTCGGGTCCCCAGAAGTAGACGTAGACGTCCGTCGCCTTGAGCGTCGACCACTCGTGCGCGCCGGGATCCCCGAGCGTCCCGCTGCGTCCTTCCTCGACGGCCGTCCAGTACGACCGCTCGTCCTCGTAGTGGATGATCGGCGACGCGCCCAAGCGGCGCGCCTCGCGGACGAACCCCGCCGCCCAGTCGAGCGACGCCGGGTACGTCTCGATCGTGACCGTCTCCTTCGGCCGGAGGTTTAACCGGCGCGTCAGCACGCTGCGGGCGAGCCGGTCGGCCTGGGCGATCGTCGGGATCGTCATGCGTCGCCGAACCCAGGCCGGCGTAAAGCCGTTCCCGAAGCAGCCGACCCTACGGGACCCGGAAGCGGGACGAGGCGGCGATCCGCTCCGACTCCGGGTACCCCGCGTCCGCGTGGCGCGCGACCCCGATCCCCGGGTCGTTGTGGAGCACCCGCGCGATCCGGCGGTCGGCGTCGGCGGTGCCGTCCGCCACGATCACGAGGCCCGCGTGGATCGAGTTCCCGATCCCGACGCCCCCGCCGTGGTGGACCGAGACCCACGTCGCTCCGCTCGCCACGTTGAGGAGCGCGTTCAGGATCGGCCAGTCGGCGATCGCGTCGGAGCCGTCGCGCATCGCCTCCGTCTCGCGAAACGGACTCGCCACGCTCCCCGTGTCGTGGTGGTCCCGTCCGATCGCGATCGGCGCGCGGAGCTCGCCGTCCCGGACCAGGCCGTTCACGAGGTGGCCGAACCGCTCCCGGTCGCCGTAGCCCATGTAGCAGATCCGGGCCGGCAGCCCCTGGAACTTCACCCGCTCCCCGGCGAGCCGGATCCACCGGCAGAGGTGCTCGTGGTCGGAGAACTCCGCGAGGATCGCCCGGTCGATCCGCCGGATGTCGTCCGGGTCCCCGCTCAACGCCAGCCACCTAAACGGTCCGCTCCCGACCGCGAACAGCGGCCGGATGTAGCGGGGGACGTATCCGGGGATCTCGAACGCGCGGGCGACGCCCGCCTCGCGAGCCTGGGTGCGGAAGTTGTTCCCGTAGTCGAACGCCTTCGCGCCCGCGGCCTGAAGGTCGAGGATCGCCTGCGCCTCGGCGGCGATCGAACTCCGGACCGCCGACAGGTAGCGCGGCAGGTCGGCCGCGCGGGCCGTCGCGGCCGCCTCGACCGACATCCCCCGCGGGATGTACCCGACGGTGAGATCGTGCGCCGCCGTCTGGTCGCTCACGATATCCGGCCGGACGCCGCGTCGAACGAGCTCCGGGTACACGTCGGCGGCATTGGCGCATAGCCCGACCGATCTCGCGCGTCGCTCCCCCGCGGCCGCCGTCACCTGAGCGAGGGCGTCGTCGAGGTCCCGCGCGCGGGCATCGAGGTACTGGTGCCCCAGCCGCCGCTCGAGCGCCCGAGGGTCGACGTCGACGACCAGCGCCGCTCCCCCCAGCATCGTGACGGCGAGCGGCTGCGCGCCGCCCATCTCGCCGAGACCGGAGCTGAGCATCCACCGCCCCCGAAGATCGGACGCCCCGAACTCGACCCGAGCGAGGGAGGCGAGCGTTTCGTACGTCCCCTGGAGGATCCCCTGCGTCCCGATGTAGACCCAACTACCGGCCGTCATCTGGCCGTACATGGTGAGGCCCCGGCGTTCCAGGTCCCAGAACACCTCGTCCGTGGCCCACCGCGGGACGAGCAGGGCGTTGGCGATCAGCACCCGCGGCGCATCGGCGTGCGTCGGGAACACTCCCACCGGCTTACCGGACTGCACCAGCAGCGTCTCGTCGTCGTTCAACGCCCGCAGCGCCGCCACGATCCGGTCGAACGACCGCCAGTCGCGGGCGGCCTTCCCCCGGCCCCCGTACACGATCAGGTGCGCGGGGTCCCGCGCGACCTCGGGATCGAGATTGTTCATCAGCAGCCGGAGCGCGGCTTCGGGGCCCCAGCTTCGGCACGAGAGGGTCGTGCCGCGGGGCGCGACGACCGTCCGGCCCGACTCCAACGGCCCGATCATCCGACCCGGCCACGTGGTCCCGCTACGTAACGTTCCGGTCGGGTCGTCGACCGGTGGGAGCGAGTCCCCGCCGGCTCCCGCGCCGGTCTCCCCGGCGGCGGGCCGCGATCGCGAAGCCGTTTCCGGTTTCGAAGACACCCGGTCTCCGCCCGACCTCCTCCTCGATACGGAGGAGGGCGCGCCACGTCGCCGGCTCGCGCGCCGCGATCGTCGCCGCGCGGGGCTGGTGCGCGGCCGTCGGCGCCATCGCGAGCGTGTCGACGACGTCGAATCCGTGGTGATCGAGCAAGCGGACCGCCTCGTCGACCGTGTAGAACCGGAACGCCCACCGGGCGTACCGGTGCGGCGCCCACGGCTGGTCGCCGGTGCGGAGCACCCGGTCGATGAGGTAGTAGCGGGGCCGGCGGAGGAGGCGCGGGAGGATCCGCCGCTGACTGGCGACGTAGACGAACTCCTGGACGGCGGCGGCGGCGGACGCGAAGTCCGCGATCAGGAGCCCCCCGGGTCGAACGACGCGGCTCAGCTCCGCGACGAGCCGATCCCCCTCGCGGTACGCGAAGCAGACGATGTTCCCCAGGGCGACGGCGTGGTCGACGCTCTGCGGGGCGAGTGGGAGCTGTTCACCCATCGCCTGGATCCAGTGCACGGTCGGCCCGCGCGTCGCCGTCCTGCGCCGGGCTGCGCGGAGGGAGTTCCGGGACAGATCGACGGCGAGCACGGCGGTTCGGGGCCGGGCCCGGACCAGCGGCGTGAACCGGCCCGGCCCGGGGCCGAGCTCGAGCACCGTGCCAGCCCGACCGGCCAGATGCCGTCGGAGGAACCGTTCCCGGAGCACGCGCAGCAGTCGTCGGCGTGCGTCCCCGGAGTAGCGGCGCCACTCCCGCCCCGGATCCGAGTCGAACGTCCGTCGTACGACCGCCCGATGGCGGGCCGACTCCGCCCGCGGCCGACCCGAGGCCACCCGGCTCCCCGCTCGACGCCCCATCGGACCACCTAGGCGGGCGGCGGTGTCGGGGCGCTTAAAGTATATCTCGGGTGCCCCACTCGGCGGCGCGATGTTCGGGACCCCGCGGGGTGGGCTCGTCCTCCTCACCGTCGCCCTCTGCACGGTGGGCCTCGTCGTCGTATCGAGCGTGGCGCTCTCGATGACCAGTCCCGACCACGGCTCGCTCCCGGGGCAGGGACCCAACCCGTTGGGTGGGTTCATTCCCGGACCCTCGACGAAATACTCCATCACGTTCTCCGAGTCGGGACTCCCGAACGGCTCGTGCTGGAGCGTGGCGCTGTCGAACGGTGACCGAGGATCGGTCTGCGGCAGCTCGTCGAACGTGACCGTCGGCTTCCTGGAGCCGAATGGGACGTACAGCTTCTCGGTCAGCCCGTCGTACGGCGGATTCCGCGGCGGGGCGTTGTATCCGACGCCCGCGACCGGGACCGTCACGGTGAACGGGGCTGCCGTGCTCGTCCCGATCGCCTTCGCAGGTGCCCCGCTCGAGACGATCACGTTCACCGAGACCGGGCTCCCGAGCGGCTCGCCGTGGCAGGTCAGCCTCGTCGAGGTCGGTGGCGGATTCAACGGGTCGGCGGCGGCGGTGGCGCCCGACTGCTACCAGTACTTCAATCAGTCGAACAACAGCTCGATCGCATTCCAGGTACCGGCCGGATTCTACTCGTACTCCGTCGGCAGCGCGGGGAACGGGAGCACGGTCTACCTGGCGACCCCCTCCTCGGGGATCGTGAACGCCACCCACGGGAACGCCTCCGTGGCGGTCGCCTTCGCGCCGGTGGTGTACTACACGGTCACGTTCACGGAAACGGGCCTCCCGAGCGGCACGTTCTGGTTCGTCGCGCTCAACGGGGCGAACCGGTCGGGCGGGTTCCCCGTCTTTGGTGGCGCGAACGCGCTCGGCG
>JASHXM010000121.1 GCA_030043545.1 Thermoplasmata archaeon
TCGGCCCCTCGTTCGTTCGCATGACCGCGCCGGGGCTGTCGGCCGACTCGCCCACCTTGCCGCGTGCGGCGCCCGAGCCCGCCGCGCCTCCGTCGCTCCCGGATCTCGGAGAGCGGCTCGCCCGCACGGACGATTTCGACGGCATCTTCCGGATCGTTCGGGCGGTCGTGCAGCACGAGCTCGGTCGGGAGCGCCCCGGACTCGGTCTCGCGCTCTCCAACCTCCCGCCGGCGCTCGGGGCGTACTGGCCGGTGACGGGCAACCTGATCGTCCTCAACGAAGGACTCGTCGCCACGATGCGGCGCGCGGCCGAGAACCCGCTCGAAGCGAACTCGTTCGTCTACGTGATCCTCGCCCACGAGTACCTCCACGCGCTCGGCTACCTCGACGAGCGGGCGGTCCGGCGGGTGACGGCCCGCGTGACGCGCGCGGCGTTCGGCCCCACGCACCCGGCGACCCGGATGGCGGAGGGGGATCTCTGGCGGATGTTCCCGTTCCTCTCCGACGCGCCGGCCGGCGACGGACGCCGGCTGAAGATCGTCTCCGGGTTCGATCGGAGCGCGACGCAGAGCTACATCCGCTGACCCGCCCGGCGGGCGCGGCTCTTTATCTCGGAGCGGTCTCTCGACCGTTGGTCCGCTGTGGCGATCGACGTCGAAATCGGGGTCCTCCTGGCGATCATCGGGATCGTGCTCCTCGCCTTGGAGCTCGTGCACCCCGGGGCGCTGCTGTTCATCCCGGGGTCGATCCTCCTGGTCGCGGGATTCTTCTATCTGTTCTTCCCGACGTACCTCGACACCGCGGTCGGTCCGATCCTGATCGTGGTGGTGGCGGCGATCGCCACGGTGATCGAGCTGTTCTACTACCGGTGGGTGGCGCCGGTCCACCACCCGCTGAGCACGACGGTCGACTCGCTCGTCGGCGAGGACGCCGTCGTGACCGTCGAGGTCGTTCCCGACACGCTGCGCGGAAAGGTGCGCGTCAAGTCCGAGGTCTGGTCCGCGCGTTCGTCGGTCCGCATCCCGGTGGGCGCCCACGTCCGGGTCGTGTCGGGGGAGGGCGTCTCGGTCTCCGTCGAGCCGGTCGAGCCGGCCCCGGCGTCGTAGACCGGCGCCGATGGGCAACGGTTACGTAGTCACCCGACCTTGCGCCGCCGTGCCGGCGGTTCGACGGCGGGACGCGTAGCCGTGGCCGACTACACGATCTACTACGCCATCGCGATCCTGCTGTTCGTCATCTTCATCGTCCTGCTGACGCGGGCGATCTACACGATCCAGCCGTACCAGCAGGGCGTCGTCACGCTGTTGGGGTCGTACAAGCGGATCATCAACCCGGGGATCAACTTCGTGAGCCCGCTCGCGACGGTCCTCAAGATCGACCTCCGGACGCAGGTGCTCGAGGTGCCGCGCCAGGAAGTGATCACGAAGGACAACTCGCCGACGAACGTCGACGCGATCATCTACATCAAGGTGGTCGACGCCCCGAAGGCGATCTTCCAGGTCCAGGACTACCACGTCGCGACGGTCGCGCTGGCCCAGACGACGCTCCGGTCCGTCATCGGCGACATGGAACTGGACGAGATCCTCTACAACCGCGAGCGGATCAACACCCGCCTCCGCGACATCCTGGACGAGGCGACCGACCGGTGGGGCGTGCGCGTCGAGGCGGTCGAGATCAAGGAGGTCGATCCGGTCGGACCCGTGAAGACCGCGATGGAGGAGCAGACGGCGGCCGAGCGCCAGCGGCGCGCCGCGGTGCTCCGCGCCGACGGAGAGAAGCGGAGCGCGATCCTCGTCTCCGAAGGGCAGAAGCGGTCCCGCATCCTGCAGGCCGAAGGGGTCCGTCAGTCGAAGATCCTCGAGGCCGAGGGGTCCCGGGTCGCGACGATCCTCGAGGCGCAGGGGGAGGCCCAGCGCTTGCGAATCCTGTCGCTCGGCGCGGGCGTGCTCGACGCGAAGGCGCTCACCGTCCTCTCCCTCGACACCGTCGCCAAGGTCGGCGACGGGCAGGCGACGAAGATCCTCTTCCCGTTCGAGTTCTCGCGCCTCATGGAGGGGGCGAGCGAGTACCTCGGCACCAGCCGGCAGGTCCCCGACCGCGCCCTGAGCTCGATCGAGGACCTGGAGGCGAAGGTCGGGACGATGGACAACATCCTGGGGCCGATCCCGAAACAGGAGGAGCTCCTCACCGAGATCCAGTCGATCGAGGAGGAGATCAAGGCCGACACCGCCGATCCGAGCTCGATGAGCTCCCCGTTCGGCGGCAAGGGGTCGAAGGCGTCGACCGACGACGACGATCTCGACGACGACCTCAAGCCGCCCGCGCACCGGGTCGTGCAACCCCGCTCGTTCGGCCCGTCGCCTCCGGCGTCGTCCCCGCCCGCCCCGTCCGCGCCCCCGGCGACCGGACCGAGCCCGGCGACCGGACAGGACCCGAGGCGCCGTCCACCCCCACCGTCGTCGTAATCGGCGCGCGGGCGGCCCGCAAGGGGTTTGTCGGGCTCCGTCGGTGGGCCCCGCGCCATGGGAGCGATCTCCGTCGAGGACGGCGGCGCCGTCCGAACGATCGCCATCGACCGTCCCGATCGGAGGAATGCGCTCGACGTCGCGTCGATGCGCGCCCTCCGCGTCGCGCTCCAGGAGGCCGCGCTCGCGCCGTCGGTCCGGGCCGTGATCGTCACGGGGCGGGGGGACGCGTTCTCGGCCGGGGGCGACGTGGCGACGATGGAGGAGCACCGCGTCCGCGGGACGCTCGCCGAGCTGTTCCACGAGCTCACGGGGGAACAGGAGTTGTGCGTCCGGGAGGTGGTCGGGATGCGGAAACCGGTCGTCGCATCGTTGCCCGGCGTCGCCGCGGGCGGGGGCCTCTCGCTCGCCCTCGCGTGCGACTGGCGGATCGCGGCGGAGTCGGCGATGCTCGTGCCGGCGTTTCCCGGGCTCGGCGCGGTCCCCGATGGCGGGCTCACGTACTTCCTCCCCCACTACCTGGGGATCGGACTCGCGCAGGAGGTCCTCTTCTCGAACGCCCGGCTCCTCGCGTCCCGCGCCCGAGAGCTCGGTCTGGTGCACGAGGTCGTGCCGGGTGCGGAGCTCGCGAGCCGGGCGCGCGAGCGGGCCCAGCAGCTCGCCGACGGACCGACGTTCGCCTACGGCTGGACGAAGCACCTCCTCGACAGCGCCTTTCACGAAAGCCTGGCCGCGCAGATGGCGCTCGAGCGCCGGGGCGCCGTCGAAGCAGCCCGGGGAACGGAGCTGCCCGAAGGGATCCGGGCGTTCCGGGAGAAGCGGAGCCCGCGATTCCCGAAGTGAACCGCTACGGCGGCCCCGCGACCGATCGGGCGTGGTCCCGGGGGGGCCACGGTCGGGCGAGGAACCCCTCGAGCCGGCGCTTCACGGTCGGCCACTCGTCGGCGACGAGCCCGTAGACGACCGACGAGCGGCGGTATCCGCGGACGAGCCGGTCCTCCCGGACCACGCCCTCCCGGACCGCTCCCAGGCGAGCGATGGCGCGCTGCGAGCGCTCGTTCCTCAGGTCGGTCTGGAAGGCGACCCGGTGCGCCCCTTCGCGCTCGAACGCATGCCGGAGCAGGAGGTACTTCGCTTCCGTGTTGACCGGGGTGCGCCAGCGGCTCGATTCGTACCAGGTCCCTCCGATCTCCACGGTCTCGTTCTCCCGGTCGATCCGCAGGTAGCGAGTCTCTCCGATCGGAGAGCCGCCCGGCCCGTCCAGGACCGCGAACGGCAGGTCGGTCCCCGCGTCCTGGCGCTCCAGGTATCGGCGGACGTGCTCCGCCATGGACGCGGGGTCGTTGGACGGGGGTTCCACGAGCCACCGCCCGACGTCGGGATCGCGGGCGGCCGCCGCGACGAGGCCCGGGACCTGGGCAAGGCTCAGCGGGGCGAGCGCCACCCGACGGCCGACGAGCTCCACCGGGGGTCGGAACGCCTCCGCGCGCACGGCCGGGCGGACCGGGGGGCGGCTTAAACCAGCGACCCCCCGGAGCGCCGGATTCTCGCCGGTAATCGGCGGCTCCGAGGTGAGGTTAAATAACGACGCTCGGTTCGACGGGTGCTCTCCTCAGCGGGAGGCCGCACCGATGGGCGCCGGGGTCACCACGTTCCTCGCTTTCGTCGTGGTCGCCTCGGCGTTCGGCGTCGGGTCGGTCGTCGCCAATCGGGTGCTCGGCGCGCGCCGGCGCCAGTCGTACCTTCAGCTCACGACCTACGAGTGCGGCGAGGAGGCCGAGGGGGAGGCGCAGATCGACTTTCCGACGCAGCACTACACGTTCGCGATCGTCTTCGTCGCGGTCGACGTGATCGGCTTCGTGCTGGCCTTGTGGGGCCTCACGTTCCGGGGCCCGAACTCGGCGTGGTCCCCCGTGTTCATCGCGGCCGCGTTCGTCGCGCTCGCGATGACCGGGATCTACTACGCGCTGAGCGGCGAGAAGCGGTGGGTGGTATGAGCGGGACCCCGGAGGCCCCCCAAGCTCGGACCGCCGCCGAGGCGGTGGCGAGCGGGGCGTTGCCGATGGTCCACGAACCGGCGGTGCCGTTCGTCGAGATCGAGACCCTGCGCGCCCGAGAGTTCTTGCCCGCCGCGAAGGAGGCGCTCCGCGACCTGATCGCCGAGCAGGGACAGACGAAGCTCGTGCGCCCCGTGTTCAACTGGGCCGGTCGCAACTCCCTGTTCCCGCTCCACTGGGGGCTCGCCTGCTGCGCGATCGAGTTCGCCGCGGGGTTCGGCGCCCGGTGGGATGCGGAGCGGTTCGGGGTCGTGCCCCGATCGTCGCCCCGGCAGTGCGACCTCCTGATCGTGAACGGCACGGTCACGTGGAAGGTCGCGCACAAGCTGATCACGCTGTACGAACAGATGCCCGAGCCGAAGTGGGTGATCGCGATGGGCAACTGCGCGACCGGGGGCGGACCGTTCCGGACCGCGTACTCGGTCGTCCCGGGGGTCGACAAGCTCGTGCCCGTCGACGTCTACATCGCCGGCTGCCCGCCGCGCCCCGAGGCGATGCTCGACGGAATCCTGCGGCTCGAGCAACTGATCCGGGAGCGCAAGGAGTAAGCCCCCGCGGACGGGGCGGAGAGCGGGAGCGGTGCAGCCGGAGGACCTTCGTCGAGCGCTCGCCGCGCGCGCCGGCGCCGGCGTGCTGGCGGTCGACGCGTTCCCGGGGATGGCCGGCCAGGTCCGGTTCGTCCGCGAGTCGGCGCTCGAGGTGTTCCGGACGGCGCGGGACGAGCTCGGCTTCGGCCACCTCGCGATGGTCGGGGCGATCGACTGGGTCGACCGACGCGAGGTGTTCTACGTCGTCTGGTCGGATGCGGCGAAGCAGTACGCGCTCCTCTCGACCGACGTCCCGGCCGCCGACCCGCGGATCGAGACCGCCTCCGCCGTCTGGCCGAGCGCGAACTGGCACGAGCGGGAGGCGTGGGAGATGGTCGGGATCAACTTCGACCACCACCCGGACCTCCGTCACCTCCTGACCCCGGACGGCTACGCGTTCCACCCGCTGCTCCGCTCCTTCAAGCTGCACGAGCCCGAGGAGCTGGAGGTGAAGGCGCGCCATGTCTGAGATGTGGATCAACATGGGGCCGCAGCACCCCATGACCCACGGACTGTGGAACCTTCGGGTGAAGATCGACGGCGAGACGATCGTCGACGTCGACCCGGAGATGGGCTACCTCCACCGGGGGATCGAGAAGATCAGCGAAGATCGCCACTACAACGAGGTCATCACCCTGATGGACCGGTGCTGCTACGTCGCCGGCTTCGCCTGGGAGCACCTCTACATCCTCGCGGCCGAGGCGGCGCTGCACGTCGACGCGCCCGAGCGGGCCCATTACCTCCGCACGATGTGCGACGAGTTCCAGCGGATCGGCTCCCACCTCATGTGGTACGCCGCGTTCGTTCAGGACCTCGGGCTGATGAGCCCGTTCCTCTACGGGATGCGGGACCGCGACCTGGTCCTCGACCTGTTCCAGAGCTTCACCGGCGCCCGGATGACGTACGAGTACATGCGGGTCGGCGGGGTCCGCAGCGACGTCCCGCAGGGGTTCACCGATCGCGCACGCCAGGTCCTGGACTGGCTCACCGACCGGTTCCGTGAGTACGACCAGCTCTGCCTGGGGTCGACGATCTTCCGCAAGCGGTGCGACGGACTCGGAGTACTGTCGGCCGGTGACTGCGTGGCGCACGGCGTCACCGGACCGATGCTTCGGTCGGCGGGGATCCAGCGCGACCTCCGCAAGGACCGCCCGTACGCGGCGTACGCGGACCTCGAGTTCGACGTGGCGCACGCCGACACCGCCGACGTGACGGGGCGCTACCTCGTCCGGATGGAGGAGATGCGCCAATCGGTCCGGATGCTGCGGCAGATCCTCGACTGGCTCGACCGCCACCCCGGGCCGGTGATCGCCGAGAACCTGCCCCGGTGGCTCGGCGCCCCGTACGCTCCCGTCGGGAACGAGGGGTACCTCTTGAAGCGGAAATTCCCGAAGGGGGTCGGTTTCTCCTCGATCGAGGAGCCGCACGGCGAGGCGCAGGCGTACGTCGTCAACGAGGGCGGCGAGCACCCGTACCGCGTCAAGTTCCGCTCGCCGGTCTTCTCGAACATCGCCGCCGCCCGGCAGTACCTGGTCGGCTACCACGTCGCCGACATCCCGCCGATCATGGGGAGCGTCGACGTCTGCGTCGGCGAGGTCGACCGGTAGGGGACTGAACGATGTCGTCGATCACGCTCTATTCGGTCGCGG
>JASHXM010000122.1 GCA_030043545.1 Thermoplasmata archaeon
GGATCGTGCGGCTCTCCTGCGGCATCGAGGACCCGGCCGACCTCGTGGACGACGTCCGCCGTGGGCTGGGGAAGGTGTAGCGGTGCGTCGATTCACCGTCTACGACTCCCTGACCCGGTCAAGCCGGGTGTTCGCTCCGCGCCACCCGCCTCGGGTCGAGATGTACGTCTGCGGCCTCACGCCCTACGCGCCGGCCCACGTCGGACACGGGCGGACGTTCGTCTTCTTCGATGTCGTCGCCCGAGCGCTCCGACGCTGGGGGTACCGGCTCTTCTACGTCCAGAACGTCACCAACCTCGACGACAAACTGATCGCGCGCGCCGCGGAGGAGCGGACCGACCCGCTCCTGCTCGCCGAGCGGCACTTCGCCGAGTACCGGGCGTCGATGCGGCGGCTGGGCGTCGAGTCGGTCGACCTGTACCCGTTCGCGACCGACTACCTGCCGGAGATCCTCGACCAGATCCGTAGGCTCGTCGACCGGGGGGCGGCGTACCGCGCGACGGACGGCTCCGTCTACTTCGACGTCGGCCGGTTCGCCGGCTACGGGCGGCTCTCCGGCCAGAAGGTGGAGGCACTCCAGCCCGGCGCTCGGGTCGAGGTCGACCCGCGCAAGCGCGCTCCCGAGGATTTCGCGATCTGGAAGGCCGCGACGCCGGGAGAACCGTCGTGGGAGAGCCCGTGGGGTCCGGGCCGTCCCGGCTGGCACGTCGAGGACACCGCGATGACCCTTCGATTGTTCGGCCCGCGCTACGATCTGCACGGGGCGGCGATCGACCTGATCTTCCCCCACCACGAGGCGGAGGTCGCCCTCGCCGAGACGACGACGGGCGAGGCGCCGCTCGTGAACTACTGGATGCACGGGGGCCTGCTCCTCCTCCAGGGGGAGAAGATGTCGAAGTCGCTGGGGAACGTCGCTTCGCTCGACGCCTCGATCGACCGGTTCGGGCCGGCCGTCCTCCGGCTCTACTACCTCAACGCGCTGTACCGCAGCCCGCTCGATTTCGACCCCGCGACGAGCCTCGGGGAGTCGAACGAGGCGTACCGCCGGCTTAGGGCGCCGCTCGAGCGGATCGACTCGCTCGGGGCGCGCGACGGGATGGACCGGCCCGGCGACCCCCTGCCGGCCGACCTGCTCGCCGAAGCCGGCACGCTGGTGGAGCGCCTCGACTCGACCCTCGCGGACGACTTCAACACGCGGGAGGCGATCGCGCTCCTGTTCGGATGGTCGCGCCGGCTCGCCGAGCTCGGCGATCGCCTCGAGGCGATCTCCGGCGAGGGGCTCGCGGCGCTGCGGGGGCCGTACGACTGGGGCGAGGAGGTCCTCGGACTGTTCCCCGCGTCGGACCCGGCTGGGACCGCCCCGTGGGCGAAGGCGGTCGAACCGGCGTTGCGCGCCCGCGACCGCGCGCGCGCCCGCGGCGATTTCCCCGAAGCCGACCGGATCCGCGACGACCTGCGGACGGCGGGCGTCGACGTCGAGGACCGGGGCGCCACCTCCCGCTGGCGACTGCGGCCGGGGGGGTGACCGGCGCGCGAGGGTTCGGTTTCGCCGAGCACGGCGGCCCCGAACGGCTCGGTTACGTCACCGTCCCGGAGCCGGAGTGCGGCCCCGGCGAGGTACGGGTCCGGATCCGTGCGGCGGCGTTCAACCGTCTCGATCGGTTCACGCTCGCCGGGATCCCCGGGGTGGCGATCGAACGGCCGCACGTCCTCGGCTCGGATGGGGCCGGGGTCGTCGACCGGATCGGTCCGGAGGTACGAGGGGTGCGGGTGGGGGATCGGGTTGTGATCAACCCCGGGCTGTGGGACGGGACGTGTCCCGCCTGCCGGGCGGGGCAGGAGTCGCTGTGTCGCGCGTATCGGATCGTCGGGGAGCATACGCAGGGTACGGCGACGACGTTCGTCACGGTCCCGGCGCGGAACGTCCGCCCCCTCCCGCCCGCCCTGTCGTTCGCCCAGGGAGCGGCGGCCCCCCTCGTCTTCCAGACCGCCTACCGCGCGCTGGCGACCGTCGGGGGGGTCCGCCCGGGCGACCGCGTCGCGATCGTCGGGGCGGGCGGAGGCGTCGCCACCGCCGCGGTCCAGGTCGCGAAGCTCCTCGGCGCTCGCGTCGCGGTCGCTTCGCGCCGCCCGGAGAAGGAGGCCCGTACTCGCGCGCTCGGCGCCGATGCGTTCCTCGTCTTCGGCGACGCCGAGCCGCTCGACCGCGTCCTCTGGACCTGGAGCGAGAAGCAGGGCGTCGACGTCGTCTTCGACTCGGTCGGCGCGCCGACGATCCCCCGGTCGATCCGCGCCCTCGCGCGCGGCGGGCGGGTCGTGGTGATCGGGGCGACGGCCGGCCCGGTCGCGGAGGTCGATCTGCGCACCCTCTTCTGGCGCCAGGCGTCGATCCGGGGGAGCACGATGGGCAACGCCGCCGACCTGGACCGCGTCCTCGATCAGATCGCGGCCGGCCACCTCCGGCCCGTCGTCGACCGGGAGCTGCCGTTCGACCGGGCGGCCGAGGCGTTCCAGCGGTTCGACGCCCCGGACCTGTTCGGAAAGATCGTCGTTTCGGGCCCGCCGGACTGACGGCGCCCCTCTCGGCGGAGCCGGGTCGAATTCGGGGGACGATTTTTAAATAGATGGACTCGGCCTCTCATCGGGTGTGAATCGCTCACGGGAGTACCCTCCCGCGACCGGAGGCACAGTG
>JASHXM010000123.1 GCA_030043545.1 Thermoplasmata archaeon
CGGCCAGCTGATGTTCGTGCGGTACCTCGTCGTGGTCGACGACGACGTCAACGTCCACGACCTATCCGAGGTGCTGTACCGGGTCGGCCTGCAGGCGGACCCGGCGCGCGACCTCGAGGTCGTGGAGGGACCGGTCGATCAGCTGTCGATCTCGAACCCGATCCCGAACGTCGGTGGCAAGGTCGGGATCGACGCGACGCGCAAGCGGCCCGAGGACGGGTTCCCCCGTCCCTGGCCGGAGGAGATCCGCTCCGACCCGGCGGCCGCCGCGGCCGCGGAGCGGGCGATCGCGGCCGACCCGGCGCTCGCCCGCCTCCTCGGCGGGGCGCGCCGGTGAACGGCGGGGCGGACCCGGCGTCGGCGGGCGTGCGGGGGATCGGCCGGTTCCTCGAGATCCAGAACCTAGGGCTGAACCTCCCGTTCGCCCTCGCCTTCCTCCTGACGGCGGAGGGCGGTGTGCCCCCGTGGCGCACGGCGGTCCTGGTCGTCGTCGCGTTCGTCGCCGCCCGGAACGCCGGCCACGCGTTCAACCGCTACGCCGACCGGCGGTTCGACGCCGCGAACCCCCGGACCCGCGGCCGGGCGCTGGCGACCGGCGCGCGGTCGCCCGGGTTCGCGCTCGCGATGACGGCGGCGAACGGCGCGATCCTCGTCGTCGCGGCGTACCTCCTCAACCCGCTCGCGCTCCTGCTCGTGCCGGTCGCGCTCGGCGCCGTCCTCGGCTACAGCTACACGAAGCGCGTGAGCGCCCTCACCACCGTGGCGCTCGGCGCCGTCGAGGCGATCACCCCGGCCGCCGTCTACATCGCGGTCCGCGGCGCGCTGCCGCCGTCGGTGCTGCTCGCCGTCGTCGCCCTGCTCGCCTGGGGAACCGCGTTCGAGACGGTCCACAGCCTCGGCGACGCGGCGAGCGACCGGGCGCTCGGGCTTCGGTCGATCCCGCTCACGCTGGGCCCCGCGCGATCGGTCCGGCTCGTCGCCGGGCTCCACGCGGCCGCGCTCCTTCTCCTCGCGGCGTTCGGCGCGGCCATCGGCCTCCGCCTCCCGTACTTCGTCGCGCTGGCCGGGATGGGGCTCCTCGCCGCGTCGATCGACGCCCGGCTCGCGGCGCGACCGGACGACGTGCGCGTGCCGTTCGACCGGCACGTCGCGCTCGGGCTGCTCTACTTCGTGGGCGTCGCGGTCGCCCTCTTCCTCCCCGCGGTCGGCTCGCGCGGGCTCGCGTAGGCCCACCCCCGGGGCGGAGCTAATCTGCGTCGTGCCGTCCCGTCCTCTCCGTCCCGGGCCCCCCGGACGGCATCTCGTCGCATGACCCGGAGCTGGGAGCGGTTCGAAGGGCTGGCCGTCCTCGGCGTCGGCACCGTTGGGCCGGTCCGGCTCCCGACGCCCTCCGTCCTGGAGAGTCGGGCCGCGGGGGAACCGGCCGAGGGTCCCTCGGTCACAGCCGGCCCCTCCGCCCCGGGGCTCCGGCGGTTCACGCTCTCGGACGGCCCGGAGCACCTCGAGCTCGAGTTCCCGGTGCCGGCCGCGGAGATCGCCGCCGGTCCGGTCGCGCCCCACCGGATCGGGCCCGCGGTCTGGTCCGTGCACGCGCCGGTCGGCGGCCCGGAGCTCACGGCCCTCCGCCGCGAGCGCCCCGAGCTGATCGTCCTCAGCAACGCGGCCGCGCTTTGGTCGGACGGCGCGCCGTTCGTGACGGCGATCGAGCGGCTCCGGGCGGAGGTCGGGGCGGAACCGCTCCTCTGGGCGCCGCGGGTCGCCCTCCCGCACCGGGTCGCCCTGCTCGCCTACCTCGGAGTCGACCTCGTCGACACCGTCGCCGGTCGTCAGGCGGCGGCGCGCGGCACGTTCCTCAGTAGCACCCTCGGACCGATCGACGCCGCCGCGGCACGGTCGGAGTCGCTGTGCCGATGTCCCGGCTGCGCCGCGGAGCCCCCCGGGTCCCTCGACGCCCACGCGGTCATCGAGTTCGGCCGGGCGATCCACGAGGCCCGCACCGCGCTGCGCGCGGGTCGCCTCCGCGACCTGGTCGAGTCCCGCCTCGCGGCCGAGCCGGCGACGGCGGAGATGCTCCGGTACGCGGACCGGACCGCCGGCGCGCTGTTGGAGTCGCGCGCCCCCCTGACCGGCGCGGGGGTCCGCCCGTACGTCCTCGCCGAGGCGTTCCGCCGACCCGAGATGGAGCGGTTCCGACGCCGTCTGCTCGAACGGTACCGCCCACCGCCGTCCAAGTCGGTGCTCCTGCTCGTCCCGTGCTCGAAGACGAAGCCGTACCGCCGTTCCCGTTCCCATCGTCGCTTCGCGGGAGCGCTCGACGGGCTCGCCGGACTCGAGCGGGTCCATGTCGTCTCCGTGACGTCCCCGCTCGGCCTCGTGCCGCGGGAGCTCGAAGACCTCCCGCCCGCGGCCCACTACGACATCCCGGTGACCGGGGAGTGGTCGGAACCAGAGCGGATCGCCGTCCTCGGAGCGCTCGATCACCTGGTCCGCTCGGGTCCGTACCGGTCCGCGATCGTGCATCTGGACCCCAGCGAGTACTCCTTCGTCGCCGACCGACTCCCCGCGGGGCTCCACCCCGTCTGGACGCTCACCGACCACCGATCGACGGGTGCGGACGCCCTCGCGGCACTGCGCGACGCGACGGCCGCGTCGCTCGAGGGGCTCGACCGGCTCGACGGCGGTCCGCTCGCCGCGGTCCGGGACGAGCTGCGCGAGGTCGCCGCCGTACAGTGGGGGCGCGGCGTCGCC
>JASHXM010000124.1 GCA_030043545.1 Thermoplasmata archaeon
TCTCCCGGAAGTAGCGGCCGACCTGGTCGAGCTCTCCGGCGCGGATCAGCCCCGTGTCGACGAAGACGGCGTGCGCGCGGTCGCCCAGCGCCCGGGCGGCGAGCACCGCCGCGACGGTCGAGCCGATCCCGCCGGAGGCGGCGACGATCGCGCGGCCCGGCACCTCGGCGCGAAGACGCTCTTCCGCCGATCGGACGAACGCGGCCGGGTCGTTCACGGGGAGGTCCCGGCGGGGGCGGTCGGTTCCTCGCGCCAGCGCGCCCGGTACGCCTCGAGCCGACGGACCACCTCCGGGTGCTGGAGTCCCAAGATCTCCGCGGCGAGCAGCGCCGCGTTCTCCGCGGCGTCGAGCCCGACCGAGGCGACCGGGACCCCCGGCGGCATCTGGACGACCGACAGGAGCGAGTCGAGGCCGAGACCGCGGTGGAGCGGCACCCCGATCACCGGCTTCAGCGTGCGCGCCGCCACGACCCCGGGCAGGGCGGCGGAGAGGCCGGCCATCGCGACGAAGACGTCCGTCGCCGGGTCGCGCACGAGGCGCTCCACCTTCTCGGGAGTGCGGTGGGCGGAGGCGACGTGGACCTCGTTCGGGATCTCGAGCTCCGTGAGCCGGGCCGCGACCTTACCGGCGATCTCGAGGTCCGATTTGCTCCCGACGAGGACGGTGACCTTCACGGCGCGTTCGGAGCGCTGCCCCCACAAAGCGTTTCGCGGCGCGGAGGGCGGCTACCAGATCTCGACCCGACGTCGGGGTTCCTGGCGCATCGGTGCGCCCGCCGGCACGCCGAAGGCGGCCCAGAACTCCGGGAGGTTCGCGAGCGGGCCGTTCACGCGGTAGTTCCCGGGGGAGTGGGGGTCGGTGGTCAGACGCCGCTTGAGCTCGTCGGGCCGCACGTTCCACCGCCAGATCTGCCCGTACGAGAGGAAGAACCGCTGCGCCGGCGAGAAACCGTCGACCGGGGCGACGTCGGTGCGGCCGTCCCCGAGCCGGCGGGTCAGCGCCTCGAAGGCGACGCTCACCCCTCCCAGGTCCGCGATGTTCTCCCCCATCGTGAGCCGGCCGTTGACGTGCATCCCCGGGAGCGGCTCGAACCGGTCGTACTGCGCGACGATCCGAGCGGCGCGTCGCGTGAACTCCCGGGCGTCCTTCGGCCCCCACCAGTCCCGCAGGTTCCCCTCGGCGTCGAACTCCCGTCCCTGGTCGTCGAAGCCGTGGGTGATCTCGTGGCCGATCACCACCCCGATCCCCCCGTAGTTGACGGCATCGTCGGCGGCCGGGTCGAAGAACGGCGGCTGCAGGATCCCCGCGGGGAACTTGATCTGGTTCTGGGTCGGAACGAAGTGCGCGTTGACCGTCGGCGGGGTCATCTGCCACTCCTCCCGATCGACGGTCTTCCCGATCCGCGCCACGTTCCGGGCGACGTCGAACGCGCCGGCGCGGCGAACGTTGCCCAGGTGGTCGTGCGGGTCGACGCGCACCCGGGCGTACGACCGGTACCGCTTCGGGTGGCCGATGTACGCCTCGAAGCGCCGGAACTTCGCGAGCGCCTGGGCCCGGGTCTTGGCCGACATCCACGGCAGCTGGGCGAGCCGGTCGCGGAAGACGGCCCGCAGGTCGTCGACCAGCTCGAGCATCCGCTGCCGCGACTCGGGCGGGAAGTACCGCTCCACGTAGATCCGGCCCAACGCCTCGCCGAGCGCCGCGTCGACGAGCGTGACCGCGCGACGCCAGTCCGGCTCGGGGCGCGGCTGCCCCAGGAGGCGGCGGTGGAAGAAATCGAAATCCTCCCGGTCGATCCGGGCGGAGAGGTGCGGCGCCGCGGCGTGCAGCAGCTGCCAGCGCACGTACCACTTCCAATCGTCGATCGGGACGCTCCCGAGGAGCTGGTGCAGCCGGTCGAAGAACTCGGGCTGCCCGACGACGACCTCGCGGAGCCCGCGCGCTCCGAGCCGCCGGAGGTATTCCGACCATCGGAGACGGGGGTGGCGTCGGGCGAGGGCCGTGACGCGGACGCGGTGGTAGTTCTTGCGCACGTCGCGCAGGTCGGCGCTGCGACGGCCGGCGCGGGCGAGCGCCTCCTCGATGCGGTAGACGGCGCGCGCCCCCCGACGCGCCGCCGCCGGCGTCGGCGCGACGAACCGCAGCATCCGTTCGAGGTGGCGACGGTACGCCCCGCGGAGGCCCGCGAACGCCGGCAGGAAGTAGTAGTCGCGGTCCGGCAGCGCGAGGCCGCCCTGGTGCAGGTAGAGGGCGTAGCGCGAACTCGACTTCCAGTCGGGCGTCACCCACGGGGCGAACAGGACCGCGAGGTCGTCGCGGTGGAGGTCGGCGACGACGTCGAGGAGCTCGCCGATCGACGTGGCGCCGTCGATCCGTCGGAGGTCGCCGGCGATCGGGGCGAGGCCCCGTCGGTTCCGCTCCCGCCGGTCGATGGCGGCGGCGTAGAAGTCGCCGACCTGTCGATCGGACGCTCCCGCCGGTCGCCGCCGGCCGGTCGTCCGCTCCTCGAGGATCTCCCGCAGGAGGTGGGTGTTCCGCTCGCGCAGCTCATCGAACGCCGACCAGCGGCTGCGGTCCGCCGGGACCGGGTTCGCATCGACCCAGCGACCGGTGGCGTACCGATAGAAGTCCCGGGCGGGGGAGGCCCGTCGATCGAGGTACCGGACCGAGAAGCGCGGGACGCGATCCGGCGCGGCTCGGGCGCGCCGGCGCACCCGGGCTCGCCTGGGCGTCATTGCGGGGCCCCGCTCCGCCGCAGTGGGGTCGGGGGGATAACCGTCTCGGCCTCCGAGAGGCGCGCGCGGCGCGGTTCGAAACCGTGAAATGCCGCCGTCGGGGACGGAGGCGGTGGAGATTCCGCCTCGTCTCGAGCGGTGGCTGCTCGCGGCGGACGAACCGAGCGTTCGGCTGCGCGTCCTCACGGAGCTGCGGGGTCGGCCCGCCTCCCACCCCGCGGTCGTCGCCGCCCGACGGGCGATCGGCCGGCGAGGCTGGGCGGCGGCGATCCTCGCCGAGCAGCTCCCGGGCGGCCAGTGGCTGACGCCGGGGACGTCGGAGCGCGAGCTGTACGTTCCCAAGTACCTGGCGACCAACTGGCGCCTCTTGGTCCTCGCCGAGCTCGGCGCCTCCGGGCGCGACCCGCGCGTCGCGAAGGCGGTGCGCCTGTTCCTGAGGCGGTTCGGGAACCCGAAGAGCGATAGTCTCGGCGGCGCGGAGAGCCACCTCTGCTTCACCGGAAACGCCGCGCGCCTGCTCCTCCGGCTCGGATACGGCTCGCTCCCCGCGGTCCGGCGCTCGATCGACTGGCTCGTCCGCGCCCAGAAGACCGACGGCGGCTGGCACTGCTTTCCGTCGCGCACCGGCACCCTGGACGGCTGGGAGGCGCTCGGCGCGTTCGCCGCGATCCCCGCCCCTGAGCGTTCGCCCGCGGTCACGCGCGCGATCGAGCGCGGCGCCGAGTTCTACCTCTCCCGAGCGCTGCTGCGCGAAGGGCCGCCCTACCCCCCGTGGTACCGACTGCACTTCCCGAACCACTACTACTACGACCTCTTGGTCGGCCTCGACCTGCTCACGCAGCTCGGCTACGCGGGCGACCGCCGGCTGCGGGCGCCGGTGCGTCGGTTAACGTCGATGCGCGACGCGGCCGGCCGGTGGACGCTCGACGGTCTCCACCCGGATCTCGGCGCGACGGCGTACGACATCCGGGCGCCGTTCTACCCGATGGCGATCGAGCCTCCCGGGCGGCCCAGCCGGTGGCTCACGACGACGGCGTTGACTGTGCTCGACCGGGTCGGGCGGGCGTCGGCCGGGTAGATGGCGATCCGGCTCCACCGCGGAGGGCGGTTCCGCCGCTGGCTCGGCGCCCGGCT
>JASHXM010000125.1 GCA_030043545.1 Thermoplasmata archaeon
GCTGGTCGGGATCGTCAGTCGGGGCGACGTGGTCGCCGCCCTCGCCGGGGTCCCGCCCCCGCGGGAACGCGGGGCGCTGCGCCCCGGCCCGAATCGCCGGGGCGCGCCCCGGACCGAGGAAGACCCGTACTCCGACGGGTAGCGCCCCGGGATCGGGCGAGGTGGCCCGAACGTTGCGGAGGAGCCGGCCAAGGACCGTCGTGGTGCGGCTAGGCCGGCACCGGCCGCCGGCCGAGCAGCGCCAAGCCGGCGTCGACCGCGTGGACGTTGAGCGGAACGTACGCGGCCTTCCGGTCGGTGAGGAAGTGTCGGAACAGACCGTCGACCGCGGTCCGGGCGCGGTCGGGGTCCTCGCCGGTCACGCCGAACAGCGCCCCGAGCATCACGCTATTGGCGGCGATCGACGCATCGCGCGCCCCCTCCGGCAGGAACCGGGTCAGGCCGGCGGCGATCTCGGCGGCGGGCACGCGCTCGACGCGCAGGTCCGTCCTCGGCGGCCCGTCGGAGACGAGGGAGCTGTTGACGAGCAACGTCCCTCCGGGGCGGAGGAGCGGCACGAAATCCATCGACGGGATGTTCATCGCGACCAGCAGGTCGGGCTCCTCGACGATCGGCGAGTCGATCGGCTCGTCGGAGGCGACGACGTAGCATTTCACCTTCCCGCCCCGGGTCTCCGGGCCGTACGACGGGGTGTACGCGACATGGCGTCCCTCGAGGAAGTGGAAGTAGGCGAGCCAGTTTGCGAGCTCCAGCACGCCCTGCCCGCCGTGACCGGCGACGATCATCTCGCGCTTCATCGCCCCTCCACGCCGAAACGGTCGCGGTACACGCCTGGCGGAAAGAGCGGACGGAGGACGTCGGCGGCGTACCGCTTCGCGTCGAGGATGCCGAGCTTCCAGTTGACGGAGCAGGTGCTCACGAACTCGACGAAGGCGAAGCCCCCGCGCTCCTGCACCTCGAACGCGTGGCGGACGCTCGCCGCCCCCTCGAGCGCGCCGCGCGCGTTGTAGACCCGGGGGATCGGGGTCGGCGCGATCGGGAGGAACACCCGCTTCACGTACGCGGGCCGCTCGAACCCCGCGACGAGCCGGGTCGCGTCGATCGGAGGGCCGGTCGAGGTCGCGTCCCGCCCCGAGGGGCTGGTCGTTGTCACCATCCCGATCGGGGTCGTCGGGGCCATCTGGCCGCCGGTCATCCCGTAGATCGCGTTGTTCACGAGGAAGACGGTGATCGGCTCCCCCCGGTTCGCCGCGTAGAGGAGCTCGAGCAGTCCGATCGACGCGGCGTCGCCGTCCCCCTGCACCGCGAACGTGAGGAGGTCGGGCCGGACCCGCTTGATCCCCGCCATGACCGCCGGGGCCCGGCCGTGGGGCGCCTGCACGGCGTCGACGTTGAGGTACTCGTGGGCGAGGACGCTGCATCCGACGCTGCTGACCATCACCGTGCGCTCGCGGATCTCGAGCTCGTCGATCGCCTTCGCGATCAGCCGCGTGAGCGTGCCGTGTTCGCAGCCGGCGCAGTAGTGGGTGGGGGTCCCCGTGAGGGCGGTCAGCGCGCCGAGCTTCGGGACGTAGACCTCGGCCGCGGCGCTCATCGGAGCATCGCCTCCGCCGCGCGCACCAGGTCGCCCGACCCGGGGAGCAGCCCGCCCATCTCGCCGACCGAGCGGACGTCGGCCCCGCCCGCCGCGGCGAGCCGGACGTCGTCCACCATCTGCCCGGCGTTCAGCTCGACGACCAGGAGCTTGGAACGGCCGGCGGCGACGAGGCGCCGAAGACGGTCGGCCGGAAACGGGGCGAGCGTGATCGGCCGGAACAGTCCGGCCCGAACGGAGCGCGCGCGGAGCAGCCGGATCGCGCGGCGCGCGAGGCGGGCGCAGATCCCGTACGCGACGAAGACGACCTCCGCGTCGTCCGTTTCGAACTCCTCGGCGCGGGGCTCGCGGGCCGCGATCCGGTCGCGCTTCTCGCGGAGGTGGTGCGAGTGCCGGCTCTGGTCGGCGAGCTCGAGGTGCAGCGACGAGAGGACGTGCCGGGTCGCGCCCCGCGCTCCGGTCGCGGCCCATTCCGGAGCGTACACGGGCGCCGCCACATCGGGAAGGACGAGGTCCTCCTTGAGCTGGCCCAGGAACGCGTCGGCGAGGACGGTCACCGGGGTGCGGTACTCGAACGCGAGGTCGAACCCGAGGGCCGGGAACGCCGCCATCTCGGGGACCGACGCTGGTGCGAGGACGATCGTCGGGTAGCCGCCGTGGCCGCCGCCGCGGGTCGCCTGGAAGTAGTCGCTCTGCTCGGGGCCGAGGTTGCCGAGCCCGGGTCCGGCGCGGTTCACGTCAACGATCAGCATCGGCAGCTCCATCCCGGCGGCGTAGCTGAGCCCCTCCTGCTTGAGGCTGAACCCCGGTCCGGACGTCGCCGTCATCGCCTTCGCCCCCGTCGCCGCGGCGCCGATCACCATGCTGATCGCTTCGAGCTCGCTCGCCGCCTGCAGGAACGTCCGGAACGCCGGGTACGACCGACGGTCGAACTCGGCCGCCAACGTCTCGGGGATCTCGCTCGACGGCGTGATCGGGTAGGCGAAGTAGGCGTTGAGGCCGGTCCGCAGCGCGCCGTACGCCAGCGCCTCGTTCCCCTTCAGGAACGCCCGGTCGTCGGTCATGGCCGACGCGCTCCGACCTCGGCGATCGCGAAATCCGGGCAGACCCAGTAGCAGAGCCCGCAGCCGGTACAGTCCCCCCGCTCGCCGTGGAAGGAGAACTCGACCGGGTGGTAGCCGCCGCGGTTGAAGGCGCGGGTGAGGCGGAGGTTCCTCGGAGGGCAGACGACGACGCACAGCTCGCACCCCTTGCAGCGCTCCGCGTCGACCACCACTCGAAACCGGTCGGGCCCGGACGGGCGCTCGAGCGTCATCGCTGGTGGGCAAGGGGGTCCCGGGACCGATAAACGGGTCGTGAACGGCGATTCACGGAGGCGGGGCGCGGGCGACCGCGGGTCGGGCTCGCGTCGACGGCGCCGCTCGCGTCTCGCCGCCCGGCCGATGGAGCAGGACGAGGGCGAGCAGGATCAGGGTGAGTCCGCCGAGCTCGGCCGGCGCGAACGGCTCGCCGAACGCCAGGACGCCGACGGCCAGCGCTACGACGGGGTTCAGGAACGTCACCTGGTTCGCGCCGACGGCGCCGTGAGTGCGCAGGAGGTCGAAGAACAGGGCGTAGCCCCCGGCGAGCGAGATGATCCCGACGTAGGCGATCGACCCGACGACGCCCGGACTCCAGACGATCGACGCGTGCGGCGCGAGGAGGGCGACGGCCGCGAGCGAGGCGGCCCCTCCGCCCACGAACTGGAACGACTGTCCCCACGCGCCCTCGCCGGCCGGCCGGAGCCGAACGAGCAGCACGGCTCCGCCCCCTTGGCAGACCGTCCCGAGCGCGAAGGCGGCGAGCCCGGCGACGTTGGTGACCGCCGCGCCGCCGGCCGCGACGGCGAGCATCACGACGCCCGCCAGGCCGAGCGTTAGCGCGGCGACCCCGGACCGGCCGATCCGCTCGCCGTTTCGCAGGACGGTCACGAACCCGACGCTGACCAGCGGCGAGGCAGCGTAGACGATCGAGGCGACCCCGCCCGTGGCAAACCGCTCCCCCCAGAATAGCGGAAGGTTGATCCCGGCGATCAGCAGCGCCCCGACGGCCGCCGACTCGGCGATCGAACGTCCCGACGGGAACGGACGACGCAGCCCGGCCGCGATCGGGGCGCAGACCGCCGCCGCGACGGCGAAATCGATCGCGACGAGCAGGAACGGATCCGAGCCGCCGCTCACGCCGAGGCGGCTCACCGGGAACGTGACCCCCCAGACGACCCCGAGCAGCGCGAGGCGACCGAGCGGCAATCCCCGGCGGGTCGGTGCGTCGGCCACAGCTAGCCTCACCGCCGAGGACCGGTGCTCGCAGCCTTTGAACGGTCGGTCGGCTCGGGTTGACGAACTCGAGTCGCGCTGCCGGCGCCAGAGGGCGCCGCGCCGAGGAGGGGACGAGGGGCCCCGGCAGCGGTCCGACACCGGACCCGGCGGGTCCGCCGGGCGGAATCCCCGCGCCGATCAGGACGGCCGGCGCCGAGGGAACGCCAGGTTCGCCGCGCCCGACGGCGGCGGCAGGAACGTCGCGTCCCGGAGGAGGCGGACGGTCGCTTCGCCGCGGGGGGTCAAGCGGTACTGTTCCTCGGCGTGGTGGAGGAGTCCGGCGTCGACGAGGCGGCGCAGGTGGAACGACATCTTCGGGGAGTCGTCGAGCCCCGCGGCGCGCATCAGCTCCCCGAACGTCGTCGGGGAGTCGGCGAGCCGGTGGAGGACCTTGCGACGGATCGGGTTCGCCAGCGCCTCGAGCGTCTCGTGCACCTCTCCGCCCGACACCGAGGCCCCGAGCGCGACCGCGGCCGCGGCCGGCAGGCGTCGCGGGTTGAACCCGACGCGCAGCGGGCCGTGGCCGGCGAGCTGGGCGCGCAGGCGGTCGAACGTCTCCACGACGTCCTCGAGGCGATGCCGAGCGAGGAGGCGTTCGGCGCCGGCGACGACCACCGCCCCCTGCGGGTGGTCGGTCAGGAACTCGGTCGTGCGATCGGTGAGCTCCACGAGGGATGCCGGGTCGAGCGGGACGAGCCGCACGTGGGGAGGCGCCGGCCCGCTCGCGTCCCCGAAGTAGAGCACCTCGCGCGTCCCGCCCTCGGTGAGGTCGCGCGCCTCCTCGAGCGGGTCGCGCGCCGCCGCGCTCGGCGCGTCGAACTCCCGCTCCAGCCCCACGAGGCGAAGCGTCTCGCGGACCTGCTCGAGGCGGAACGGCTTTTGGATGTAGTCGAACGCGCCGAGCTTCATCGCGTCGAGGGCGGTCTCGACGGTCGCGAAGCCGGTGACCATCACGACGAACGTCCGGGGCCACCGCGCCCGGACCGTCCGCAACAGGTCGAGCCCGCCCTGGCGGGGCATCTTGAGGTCGGAGAGGACGACCTCGAACTCCGCGCCCTCGAGCCGCTCGACCGCCTTCGCGACCGACCCCTCGGCAACGACGTCGTGGTGGTCGTCGCGGAGCAAT
Source organism: Thermoplasmata archaeon (assembly GCA_030043545.1). GTDB lineage: Archaea > Thermoplasmatota > Thermoplasmata > Lutacidiplasmatales > UBA184 > Lutacidiplasma. The sequence goes on from JASHXM010000125.1 coordinate 5,078, forward strand.
TCCGCGAGCTCCTCCCGGAACACCCGGTCGTCGTCGACCACGAGGACGCGCACGCCGGCGCGAGCGGCGCGCTCGGGTTTAGGGTTTACGAGACCTGAGCCCCGCCGGACGTCCGGCCCGGCGGGGCCCGGGAATGGGTTGGCGCCCCGGCGACCGATCCGACTACGGAGCTCCCGCCGCCCCGCTCCCCAGGTGCATCGGGAGCGTGGTGCCAAAGTACCCGAAGGCGGCGATCGCGGCGAGTCCCGCGAACAGCGGGAACAGGAGGAGGAGGAGCTGCGCCCAGTACGGGCACCGGAACCCGATCGACTCCTGGTTGGGGGCGACGGTCGCCGCCGCGGCGACCCCCATCGGCGCGACCGGCTGCGCCCCGCGCACCCCGCCCCGGTGGTGGCGCCAGCCCCGGACCCGGGAGCGGAGCGCCCCGAACGGATGCGGGGTCGCGACGGGCTGGCCGCGGTAGAACAGCACGAACGCGGGCCGTCCGGCCGCCGAGGCCGCCAGGTAGTGGTCCGTCAGGAACGTTGCCGGGAACGCGGCGACGCCCATCGCCGCGAACGCGAGGTAGAGGAGCAGCGTGTCGAACGGGTGGGTCGTGAACGCCGGCGTCGCGGTGTACCCCGTGTAGCCGTAGAACGCGGTCGCCCCGCCGGCCACGAGGGAGATCAGTCCCACGTACTGCAGCTTTGTCCCCAAGCGGGCGGAGACGGCGTACGCGACGAGGACGATCCCCAAGAGGACCAGGGGGTCGAAGAAGAAGATGTTGTAGCCGCCCATCCCGTCGGAGTTGAGGAACGGCCACGTCATCTCGCCCCACAGGGCGAGGACGAGCGTCGAGGCGCCGAGAACGCCGAGCGGCACGGCGAGTCCGTTTAGCACGGCCCGCACCCCCTTCGGGTCGTTCGACCGGATCGCCCACCAGCTGTAGACCCCCGCGTAGGCGAACAGCACGCCCACGAGGATCAGCAGGACCTCGATCAGCGCGAGGTCGTCCAGGAACGGGGTGAACGTCATCGTCGGTCCCCCCGGCGGGCGATCCGGCGCGACGGTGTTCGGCGGCGGTCGGCTCCTTGGCGCGGTATCTCCTTCGTCATCGACGCACCTTGGGGCTCCGACTCGGGCGCCGACTATTTCCACGGTTCATCGATTCGAGTTGACGAATCCACGCCCGGGCCGGCGCGGAGCGTTCAGCCGGGGGGCGCCCGTTCCGCAGCGCGGCGGGGGAGGCGGACGACGAAGCTGGCGCCCGCGCCGGCGACGTTCCGCGCCGAGATCGAGCCGTGGTGCGACTGCACGATCCCGTGGCAGACGGCGAGGCCGAGGCCCGTCCCTTGCCCCTCCGGCTTCGTCGTGAAGAACGGCTCGAAGATGTGCGGGAGCGCCTCCTTCGCGATCCCCGGTCCGTGGTCGAGGACCTCCACCTCGACGGCGCGGGCGTCGACCCGTACCGAGATCCGGACCGTCCCACGCCCTTCCATGGCGTCGTAGGCGTTGTTGAGGAGGTTCGTCACCACCTGGATCAGCTGGCCCCGGTCGCCGGTCACCGGCGCCGCTCCCGTCGGATAGGATTCCTCGATCTCCACGTCCGGCGACTGCTTGCCGCGCAGGAATCCGACCGCGGTGCGCGCCACATCGGTGAGGTCGACTTCGGCCGTCCGGGGCTCGTCGCGGCGGGCGAAGTCGAGGAGGCTCCGTACGATCCCGGCAGCGACGTCGACCTGCTCGGTGAGCGTCTCGAGCCGGTCGAGGACGTCCGGGTCCTTCACCCGACGCCGGAGGCTCTCCGCGACAAGCATCACGTTCGCGAGCGGCGTGTTGATCTCGTGGGCGACGCCCGCCGCCAGCTGTCCCACCGACGCGAGCCGGTCGGAGTGGGCCGCCCGCATCTCCCAGTTCCGCTGCTCCGATCGGTCGACCGCCACCCCGAGGAAGTGCGTCGTCGCTCCGGTCGCGTCCCGGATCGCGGTGATCGAGAGGAGGACCGGTCGCTCGACCCCGTGCCGGTCGCGGTTGAGCAGCTCCCCCGACCAGAAGCCGCGCGCGGGGTCCCG
>JASHXM010000126.1 GCA_030043545.1 Thermoplasmata archaeon
GCGGGCTCGCGGTCGACGACTTCGCGCCCCGCCTGTCGTTCTTCTTCAACTCCCACAACGACTTCTTCGAGGAGATCGCGAAGTTCCGCGCGGCGCGGCGGGTCTGGGCCCGCGTGATGCGCGACGAGTTCGGTGCCACGAAGGAGCGGTCGATGTGGCTGCGGTTCCACACCCAGACCGCCGGCTGCTCGTGCACCGCGCAGCAACCCGAGCTCAACATCGTTCGCACGACGATCCAGGCGCTCGCGGGGGTCCTCGGCGGGACCCAGTCGCTCCACACGAACTCGTACGACGAGGCGATCCAACTCCCGAGCGAGGACGCGGTGCGGATCGCGCTCCGGACGCAGCAGATCCTTGCCGCGGAGTCCGGGGTCGCCGACGCGGCCGACCCGTTCGGCGGGAGCTACTACGTCGAGTGGCTCACCGACCGGATGGAGGCGGAGACGCAGAAGTACTTCGACCGGATCGACGCGCTCGGCGGCGTGGTGCCGGCGATCGAGCGGGGGTTCTTCCAGCGGGAGATCCAGGAGGCGTCGTTCCGCTACCAGCGCGCCGTCGAAGCGGGCGACGCGCAGGTCGTCGGCGTCAACAGCCACGTCGTCGAGGCGCCGATCAAGGTCCCCCGGCTCAAGATCGGGGAGGCGGCACGCCGCCTCCAGTCGCGCCGCCTGAGGGCGCTGCGGGCGCGTCGGGACGCCAGCCGGCACGCGGCGGCGCTCGAGCGGCTCCGGAAGGTCGCGGCCACGGACGACGCGAACACGATGCCGGCGGTCCTCGGGGCGCTGAAGGCGAAGGCGACGCTCGGCGAGATTGTCCGCGCCTTCCAGGACGTCTACGGCCCGTACCGCGAGCGGTCGATGTTCTAGGCCCCCGCGCGACGGTTAAGCGCGGGGCCGACTCGCCGATGCGGATGGCGGCGGAGCCGACGCCGTACCGCGCGACGCTCGAACGGCTGTTCGCCCGGCGCCGGTTCGGGCTGCGGCCGGGCCTGGAGGTGATCCGCGGGCTTCTCGCCGGGCTCGACCACCCCGAGCGGAGGTACCCGGCGGTCCACATCACCGGGAGCAAGGGGAAAGGGTCGGTCGCGGCGATGACCGAGGCGGTCCTGCGGGCCCACGGCTGCTCGACCGGGTTGTTCACCTCCCCCCATCTGGCGAGCTACCGCGAGCGGATCCGGCTCGACGGCCGGCCGATCGCGCCCGAGCACGTCGTCGACGGCGTCGCCCGGATCGAGGCGCTCGCCGACCGGCTGATCGCCGCGGGGACGATCGACCGACCGCCCACGTTCTTCGAGCTGACGACCGCCCTCGCGCTCGACGAGTTCGCGCGCGCGGCGGTCGACGTCGCGGTCGTCGAGGTCGGGATCGGCGGTCGGCTCGACGCGACGAACGTCCTCGACGCGCGGGTCGGGGTCGTCACCACGATCGAGCTCGAGCACACCGACGTCCTGGGGCCGACGGTGGAGGCGATCGCCGAGGAGAAGGCCGGGATCCTCCACCCGGGGATGCGGGCGGTCGTCGGCGAGCTTCCTCCCGGGGCGCTCGACGTCGTCCGACGCGCAGCCGACCGGCTCGGCGTGCCGGTCTGGCGGCTCGGACGGGAGTTCGTCGTCGCCGACCGGACCGTCGCCGAGGACGGCCAGTCCGTCTCGATCGCGCTCCCCGGCCACCGGTTCCCGTCGGTCACCGTCCCGCTCGTCGGCCGATTCCAGACGGCGAACGCCGGGCTCGCCGTCGCCGCCGCGGTCCGGTTCCTGGACGCGGTCGGCCGCCCGGTCGACCCGGCGGCGGTCGCGGACGGGATCGCGGGGGTCCGCTGGCCCGCCCGGCTCGAGCGCCGCGCGCGTCGGCCGGAGCTGTACTACGACGTCGCCCACACGCCCGAGAGCGCGCGGGCGATCGCCGAGGCGCTCGCGGAGGTCGCCCCGTTCGTCGACCCCGACCAGAGCGCGATCCTGTTCGGCTGCCTCCGCGGCAAGCGGGTCGAGCGGATCTTCGACCTGCTCGCGCCACTGGCCCACACCCTCGTCGTCGTGAAGGTCCGGTCCGATCGGGGCCTTCCCGCCCCGGAGCTGCGCGCGCTCGCCGCGGGCCGGTTCCCCCGGATCGTCGAGGCCCCGAACGCCGCGGTCGGCCTGCGACTCGCCCGGGCGGCGACGGGCCCCGACGGCCTCACCCTCGTGACCGGCAGCGACTACCTGGTGGGAGAGCTCCTCCGCCCGACGGATGCCCCGGATGAGCCGGACCTCTCCGACCCCGGTACGGACCCGACGACCGTCCCGACGGCCGCGACGGCGGCCCGCCGATGACCGCGACGCCGTCGCCCCCGTTCGACTGGGAGCGGCTCCTCGACCGGCTGGCGGCGTTCTACCGGACCGGCGACTGGCGGACGCCGTACCTGCGGGACCACGCCGAGAACCCGTTCCAGGTGCTGATCGGCACGATCCTCTCCCAGCGGACCCGGGACGAGCAGACCGACGTCGCGTCGGCCCGGCTGTTCGCCCGGTTCCCGGACGTCGTGGCGCTCGCCTCCGCGCCCCGGAGCGAGCTCGAGGCGCTGATCCGGCCGGTCGGCTTCTACCGGGCGAAGTCGCGGACGATCCGCGCGTGCGCGCAGCAGCTGCTCGACCGGTTCGACGGCGACGTGCCCCGGACGCTCGAGGAGCTCGAGTCGCTTCCCGGGGTCGGGCCGAAGACGGCGAACTGCGTCCTCGTCTTCGGCTACGGCCTCCCCGGCGTGCCCGTCGATACGCACGTCCACCGGCTCGCGAACCGGCTCGGGATCGTCCGCACCGACGGCCCGGAGGCGACCGAGGCGAGGCTGCGCGCGATCGTCCCGGAGCAGTACTGGCTGCCGCTCAACCCGCTCCTGGTGCAGCACGGCCAGAACCTCTGCCGACCCCGGCGGCCGAAGTGCCCGGAGTGCCCGGTCGCCGACCAGTGCGCCACCGGCCGCGCCCTCAAGGCGGGGCGGCCGCCCCCGCGGGCGCGGGACCGGCCCCCGCGCGCGGGGTCGGGGG
>JASHXM010000127.1 GCA_030043545.1 Thermoplasmata archaeon
CGGCGTCCCCACCGACCGACCGCGTACGCCGCGAACGCCCCCACGACGCCGCCCGCGAGGCAGGCGAAGATCGTCCCGGCGAGCGGGAACGTCCCTTCGGCCACCAGGAATCCCGCGAACGGGAGGATCACCTCGCTCGGGAGCGGTGGGAGGCCGAAGCTCTCGACGACCATCAGGCCGAACAGGCCCACGAGCCCGATCGTCGTGAGGACCTCGACGATCAGGGCGGCGACCTCGCCCACGAGGCTGAACGACACCGCGGCCCGCTCCGGAACCTAGCTCCGCTCGGCCGGGTCGACGACGAGCCGGAACGGCTCCTTGAGCGCCGCGTTCGTGCGGGCGGGGATCCCGTCGAACTCGAGCGGCGTGGCGCAGCCGCCGCACGAGACGGCCGGCCGCTGTCGACCAAGGGCGATCGACACCGCGATCCCGACCTCGATCTCGCGGGGACGGACGGGGGCCCGTTCGATCGCCCGTCGCAGCTCCCGTAGGAGTCGGTCGCCGTCGGTGGGGGTCGGTTGCTCCATGCGGAGGCTCGTCCCGGTTCCGGACCGCGCGGGCGGCCCGCGGGCCTAGTTCGACGCGCCCGAGCCGGGATCGTCGTCCGACTCGTCGGCCGCCTTCTTCGGGGTCCGCTTCAGGATCTCACCGCTGATCTTGTCGAGCTCGGCCATCAGCGAGTCGATATCCGGCTCCCCTTCGGCGGCGGGAGCCGTCGCGGCGGCCGCGGCGGGGCCCGGGGTCAACGTGGGAGGCGCCACCCCGACGTCGTCCGGGGTCTCCACGTACGACGACTGCGCCGACGGGGGCGGCACGGGCGGCATCGGAGCCTCCTGGGTCGCGCCGGTCGGTGGAGACGGCGGTCCGCTCCACGGGGCGATCGATTCGCCCGCCGCCTCTTCGCGGGGCGGCCGGCGGCGGCGCATCAGCACGAACAGTCCGACCAGGAGGGCGAGGACGACGACGGCCGCGATCGAGGCGTACTCCCAGGTCGGAGTTCCCGCCGGGCTCGACGCGCACGTGTTGTAGGGGCAGTTCGAGGCCGTCGAGACGGCCCCGACGTTCGGGGAGATCGCGGCCGCCACGACGACGGCGAGCATCGCCGCTCCCAGGACGGCGGGTACGACACGGCGACGAGCGCTTGGGGTCATGGTGGCGGAGTACTACGCCCCCGCGTCGTTCTGATGCAGGCGGCGGTATGTAAAGATGACGTGGGCGCCACCTCGATATACGACCGTCCAACGCGGGGGTCGACCCGTGGGGGGACGGCGGCGAGCTTTAGCCCCGCCGCTCGGTCGCTCGAGGTCCCAATGGCCGTCCCGTACTCCGAGATCTTCCTCGGGCTGCTCGTCGCGTACATGGTCTACTCGGAGTGGGCCGGGCTCGACTCCCGCTACCTGATCGCCGGGGGGCTGGTCCTGCTCGTGGTGACCGCGGTCGCCGACGCCGCGGGGTCGATCGCGGCGGCGAACGCCTTCGCGGTGTACGTCTTCTATCTGCTCGCGGGCGGGGTCGTGCTGCTCGTGGTCGATCAGATCCGAGCGGCCCGTCGCGGGTCGTCCGGGGGGTCAGGGCCCGGAGGCCCGACGCCCGTACCATCGGCGCAACCGGTGGACGAACGGGAGCGGGCGGCCGACCATCCCCTCGACCGCCCCGAGGAGTAGCCGGTCCCCTTCGTCGATGCTCCGCGTCACGAGCACGACGACTGCGAAGCACCCCGCGACCACGAGCCCGACCGGCGGGAGCGCCCACTCCGGGATCGCGTGGCGGACGACGTACAGGAGCGCGGCCATCGGCACCGCGGTGGCAACGAGCGGGACGAGGAAGTGCCGCTGGAACGGGTGGAATCCGTTGAGCGCCGCCAACTCCGCGAGGCAGAGGCCCGCGTAGAGGACCGTCGAGCAGCCCCACGCCGCGGCGGCGCCGACGTACCCGTAGCTGGGGACGAGGGCGATCGCGATGCCGACGTCCGCGATGCCCGCGGCGACGGAGTTGTAGGCGAGGAGCTCGGCGTGGCCGAGCGCGATCTGCGCCGACGCCGCCGGCCCGAACAGCGTCGCCGCGAACGCCCCGGCGACGGTGAGCTGCAGCGGGAGGACGACGGACGTGTAGTTGGCGCCGTAGACGAAGCCGAGCGACCGGCTCGGGAGGAGGACGAACAGGAGGAACAGCGGCGTCGAGAGGAGCGCCATCCACTTCGTCACCGTGCCGTACGTGAGGCCGATCGCCCGCGTGTTCCCGCGGCGGAGGAACCGCGCGGCGACGGGAAGGAAGATGTACGACGCGGCGTTGATCCCGATCTGCAGGAGCCGGGCGAGCGTCAGCGACGCGGTGTACGTCCCGACCTCCGTGTGGTGGTAGACCCCGAGCACGAGCGTATCCCCGAACCCCGCGAGGCTGACCATCGATCCGGCGACGAACAGCGGTACCGCGAGCCGAACCAGCCGGCCCGTGGCCGCGGGGGCGAGCGGGCCGGGGGTCAGTCGCTGGGGGAGCCGGCGCAGGGCGTAGACGATGAGGCCGGCGAGCGTGACGGCGCTGGCCAGCGCATACGAGGCGAGGGCGCTCGCGTACGTGACGCCCGTGTGGGGGAGCGCGAGCGCGACCCCGAGGAAGGCGAGGAACAGGCCAGGGTTGACGATCTGGATGAACAGCGCGTTCGCCGCTACGTCGGCGAACCCCTGGAAGATCGCCGCGATCTGCGTGCCGACGATCGTCGTCGCGATCGCGACCGAGAAGAACAGGAGGCCGACGCCGAGGCTCGGCGTGCCGAGTGCGTCGGCGATCGGCTGCGCCAGGACCGCGAGCCCGGCTCCGAACGCGACGGCCGCCGCGGCGGAGAGCAAGAGGCCGGACCGCACGATCGTCCGCCGCTCCTCGTCCGTGGCGACGTACGGGAGGCTCCGGGCGACCGCGTTGGGGAGGCCGATCGTCCCGACCGCGGCGAGGAGCCCCGAGAGGGCGAGGCCGAGCGAGAACGCGCTCCAGTCGGCGGGGGAGACGCTTCGGACCACCAGGACGCGCGAGAGGAAGTTGAACAGCACGAGGCAGAGCGTCGA
>JASHXM010000128.1 GCA_030043545.1 Thermoplasmata archaeon
TGTGTGGCGGTCTTCGGCCAACCCACGACTCAAACTTGCACCGGGTGCGGAACTTGGGAGCTGGAGATGAGCTCGGTCGGAGGCACGAACCCGCGGAGCGGTGTATATTTCTCCGAAGTCAGAGTTTACCCCGAGGCGGGATTTGTCACAGGTGACTTCGGCCTGGGCCTGACCAATTCGACGAGGGGAGCCCTCCAGATCGGATCCGCCCCGAGTTCGTGTGCCCCCCCGGCGGGTCGTACGCATAGCACGTTCAATGCCTCGAACTGTGGAGCTGCCTCGGAGGGTTGGTATGTCGCGGTCGTAGCGATGAACGGTACCGTAGTCAACGTGTTCGGGTCGCACGGAAGGTGGATCGGGCCGTCCGTGGCGCTGACCATGCCGGAGCTGCTCTACCTCGTATCGGGGCAGAACCTCACGCGCGTGGGAAACATCCTGAGCTGTTACGGAACGCAAGAGTCGCCGGTGGTTGGCTCGGTGGACCTCTAACCGGCACGCTCTAACGATGTGCACGATTTGCCGCGCGGCGGCCAGCGGGTCCCGCAGCAGGGGCTGCGAGGGAACTGAGTCGGTGGGCAGCGCTCTCGACAGCGACCTTAGTAGCGCTCGCCTTCAGGAAACCGTGGTCGACGAACTTTCCGCCGACTTTCGGCGTGCATCCCTCGGCCCTCCCCGCTCACGTTAGACCGCCGAGCGCACTTCGGCGACGAGCGAACCGTCCGCGATCGCGGCAGCGACGCGAGCGATGTCGGGCGCCGGGCTGCGGTCGCGCGACCACGGCTCGACGCGGCTCCGCAGCGCCCGGAGCGCCGCCTCGCTCCCCCGGCCCCCGGTACGGGGCCGGCGGAGCTCGAGCGCCTGACCGGCGACGATCCACTCGATCGCGACGACGCGCCGCGCATTCTCGAGCACGCGGAACAGCTTCGCGCCCGCCCAGGCGCCCATGCTGACGTAATCCTCCTGGTCGGCCGACGTGGAGAGGCTCATCGCGCTCGCCGGATGGACCAGCGTCGCGTTCTCGTTGACGAGCGCGGCGGCGACGTACTGGGGGATCATGAGGCCGGAACTGACCCCCGGCTCCGGGGCCAGGAACGGCGGGAGGCCCCGGTTCAACGCCGGGTGGAGGAGCCGGGCGACGCGGCGCTCCGCGAAGCCGGCGATGTACTGCACCGCGAGCGCGAGGGTGTCGAGCGCGAGGGCGAGCGACTGGCCGTGGAAGTTCCCACCGCTCACGAACGCATCGCCCTCGAAGACGAGCGGATTGTCGGTGGCGGCGTTCAGCTCGCGGACGGCGACCGACTCGGCGAAGTCGACGCCCAGCCGCGACGCGGCGAGCACCTGGGGAATGCACCGGAGCGTGTAGGCGTCCTGCCCCGTCCACTCGGCGCGGGGGGTCGCGAGCGTGCTGTCGGCCAGCAGTCCGCGCAGCGTGCCGGCGGTCTCCCGTGCGCCGGCGAGTTGCGGGCCTCGCCCAGCCGATCGTCGAGCGATTCGGGGTTCCCCTCGAGGGCGTCGAACGCGACGGCCGCCGCGATCTGCGCCGCGGCGAGCAGCGACCGGGCGTCGGCGACGCCGAGCGTGAGATACGACGTCATCAGCGCCGTCCCGTTGAGGAGCGCGACCCCCTCCTTCTCGACGAGCTCGATCGGCGCGAGCCCCTCGCGGGCGAGGGTCGTCCGCGCCGGTTCGGGCGCCCCGGCGCGGGGGGAGACGAACGCCCCTTCCCCGATGACGGCGAGCGCGAGGTGGGCGAGGGGGGCCAGGTCGCCGGAGGCGCCGACCGAGCCCTGTTCCGGGATCCACGGGATGAGGCCGCGGTTGAGCAGTTCCGCGAGCCGCTCGACGAGCGCCGGACGGACGCCGGAGAGGCCGCGGAGAAGCGAGTTGAGCCGGAGCAGCAGCAGGCCCCGGACGACGTCGCGGGCGAGCGCCGGACCGGTGCCACTCGCGTGGCTGCGGACGAGCGCGAGCTGGAGCTCGCGCGACCGTTCCACGGGGATCGTCCGGTCGGAGAGCGCACCGAAGCCGGTCGTGACGCCGTAGACGGCCCGGCCGGCGGCCACGGCCCGCTCGACGGCGCGCCGGCTCGCGCCGACGGCGTGCAGCGCGTCGGGGGTCGGGGAGACCCCGCACCCCTCGCGCACGACGGCGAGGAACTGCTCGAGGGTCAGCGAGCGGCCGTCGAGCGGGAGCGTCTCCGTCATGGCGTTCGCGGCCGGGGCGGTGGACTCCCCGGACGCCCTACGCTGCGACCGGTACCACGAGGTCGCCGCCGGACTTCTGCAGCGACGGCTGGCGGCGGGTCTTCGCGCCCTTCGTCTGCCAGAACAGTTCCGCGAACTCCTGGACGAGCTTCAAGAGCTCCTGCGCGTCCGCGAGCGCGGTCCCCTGGCGGGCCTTCGACGCCTGTTTGAGGATCTTGAAGACGAGCTCGTGCGCCTGCGGGAACTGCTTCGCGTGGTCCGGCGTGAAGTAGTCGCCCCAGATGACGCGGACCTCGGCCTTCACCCGCTCCGCGTGGGACTCCTTGACCGCGGTGTAGCGGGCGAGCTTCGCCCCGTACGCCGACCGGTCCTCGGGCTTGGCGTCCGCCGCGGGCGCCGGGAGCTCGGCGATCAGCTGGTCCATCCGGATCACCGTCAACGCCGAGATCTGCGCCTCGTGGGGGTCGTAGATCCCGCACGGGATATCGCAGTGGGCATGGACCGGATGCGGGGGCCGGACGGCGTCGCGGAGACGTTCTACGAGCGCGGAGGCTCGGGAGCGAGCGGACATGCGCGCGCGAGCCCGGGGGGCGGGATAAAGGTGCCGGACGGCAGCGGCGGCGGGGGCCGCCTCGGCTGGTCGAACCGCCGGGTCGTCGTGGTCGACGCGAGCATGCGGCCGACCCTGGAGCCGGGGGACCGGCTGGTCGTCGACCCGACCGCGTACCGGGAGCGCGATCCGCGCGTCGGGGAGATCGTGGTGCTCGTCGATCCGGAGGAACCGTCTCGGTGGTTGGTGAAGCGGATCGCCGCCGTCGGACCGAGCGCGTCCCCTCGCCCCAGCGACGGGATCGCGGCGCTTCCGCCCGGCTCCGTGTTCGTGCTCTCGGATGCGGTGGGACCGACGCGGGACAGCCGATGCTTCGGCCCCGTGCCGCGGTCGTCGCTCCGCGGCCGGGCGCGTCGGATCTACTTCCCTCGGGAGCGACGCGCGGAGCTCTAGCGGGCGACAACCGTTATCCGATGTGGCATTTACCCACATCGATGCGGCCGGTAGCGCGCAACCTGGTAATCGTGGGGATCGTCGCCATCGCGGTCGTCGGCGGGTTCGCCGGCGGCTGGCTGTCGCGGGGGAGCGGGAGCTCGACGACGGGCGCCGGCCCGGTCACGCTGTCGGTGATCGCCGCGGGCAGTCTCGCGCCGCCCCGGCTGCTGCCGTCGTTCGTCTCGGCGTTCGCCAACGAGACCCCGGGCGTCTCGGCGCCGCTCGCCGCCCAGCTGTACGAAGGGAGCACCGCCGGGGCGGCGGCGCTCGCCGGGGGCGGACAGCCGTACGACATCTTCGTCGCCGCCGATTTCCGCGTGATCCCCCAGCATCTCGAGGCGCCGGCGTCGACCGAGGCGACGTGGGAGGTCGTCTTCGCCTCCGACCCGCTCGTCCTCGCCTACGAGCCGGGGATCTCCGCCCTTTCGGGGATCAACTCCACCAACTGGTACACCAAGATCACCGCCGCCGGGGTCACGCTCGGCTGGCCGAACGCGACCGCCGACCCGCTCGGGGTCGACACCCTCGTCGCCCTCGAGCTCGAGGACACGATCGAGGGCCAGGGCGGCGCGCTGTACGACCACTTCTTCACGGGCGGCGAGGGAGAGTTCGCGACCCCCACCGCCAACACGAAGCAGGTCTCGGAGGACGTCGCCGCCACCGCGCTCTCGACCGGCGAGGTCGACGTCTTCCCGATCTACCAGTCGTACGCGGTCGCGGACCACCTCGCGTACGTCGCGCTCAACTCCTCGGTCAACCTCGGCGGGACCAACCGGTCCGACGTCGCCGAGTACGGCAGCGCCTCGACGAAGACCGGCACCCCGGGGGACCTCAAGACGGTCGTCGGCGCCCCGATCCTGTTCGCGCTGACCGTCCCGGCGAGCGCGCCCGACCCCACGCTCGGGGTCGCCTTCGCCGCGTTCCTGCTCGGGAACGCCTCCGCCTCCGTCTGGGCGACGGACGGCTTCTCGCCCCTCGTCCCCGCGTTCACGGACCAGCCGGCGCACCTTCCGGCCGCGCTCAGCGGGTCGGCGCCGAACGGCACGCGGCCGCTCCCATCGTATCTCTCCGCCCTTCTCGCCTAGGCCCGGCCGGTCCGATTCGCGATGGCCGAGACCGCGCGGGCCACCCGGGCCGGCCGCGCGATCGCTGGCGCGCTCTCCGCCTCGCTCCTCGCCCTGATCGTGCTGCCGGTCGTCGCGCTGTTCGCCTACGCGGGGACGGCCGGGCTCCTCGCCACGGTCCGGGACGCGGGGTTCTGGACGTCTCTTGAGTTCACGCTCTTGAGCTCGGGGCTGGCCGTCGGGCTGGGCCTCCTCACCGGCGTCCCGCTCGGGTACGTCCTCGCGCGCTACCGGTTCGTCGGTCGCGAGGTCGTCGAGTCCCTCGTGCTGATCCCGGTGATGATCCCGCACCTCGTCGTCGGGATCGGGCTGCTCCTCCTGTTCGCCCCGACGAACCCGGTCGGCCACGCCGTCGCGGCCGCGGGGATTCCGATCTTCGACGCGATCTGGGGCGTGGTGCTCGTCATGGTGTACGTCGGCGCGTCGTACGTGGTGCTCTCCTCCCAGCTCGCGTTCAAACTGGTCGAGCCCGGGACGATCGAGGTCGCCCGGTCGCTCGGCGCCTCCCCGACTGAGGCGTTCGTCACCGTCACCCTCCCGGGGGCGGCCCGGGGGATCGCCACGGGGGCGCTCCTCATGTGGGCCCGCGGGGTGAGCGAGGTCGGCGGCTTCCTGATCCTCGCCTTCGCGGTGACGCCGAGCCCGCCGTGGAGCGGGCCCGTGACGTCGACCTCCTCCATCTACATCTACGACCTCTACCAGTCGGGGTCGGTCCCGGGGACCGCCGGGGCCGCCGCGATCCTCGTCCTGGTCGCCGCGGCGGTGTTCGTCATCGTCCGTCTCCTCGACCGGACCGGCTTCGCCTGGGCGCGGGGACGGTGGTGGTCGTGACCGGCCTCGAGGTCGACGACCTGTCGGTCGTCCGCGGCGCGTTCTCCCTCGGGCCGGCGCGGTTCGAGGTCCCGACCGGCCGCGCCACGACGGTGCTCGGGCCGTCGGGGGCCGGCAAGACAACGCTCCTGCGCGCCCTCGCCGGCTTCCTGCCGCTCGCGAGCGGATCGGTCCGCCTGAACGGCCGCCCGATCGACGGCCTGCCGCCGGAGCGGCGGCGGATCGGCTTCGTGCCGCCGGACCTGGGGCTGTTCGCCCACCGGAACGTCCGACGGAACGTGAGCTACCCGCTCGACCTGATCGGGGCGCCCGACGCCGGCGACCGGACGGCGATGTGGCTGCGCCGGTTCGATCTCGAGCGGCTCGCCGACCGGTTCCCCTCGGCGATCTCCTCGGGCGAGCGCCAGCGGGTCGCGATGGCCCGCGCGCTCGCCGCCGAGCCCGAGCTGCTGCTCTGGGACGAGCCGCTCGCCGCGATCGACGTCGAGACCCGGGACGGGCTGCTGCGGCTGCTGCGCGACCTCCTGGAGGAACGGGGCGTGCCGCTCGTCCTCGTCACCCACGACCCCGGGACCGCGTTGGCGCTCGCCTCCCGGGTGCTCGTCATCGAGCGGGGCCGGATCCGGTTCGACGGCCCCCCGGAGGTGCTCGGGCAAGGACCGATGGACCGGTTCATGGCCCGGTTCCTCGGGTTCGAGAACCTGTTCCGTCCCGAGGAGCTCGCCGCCCCCGGCGGCTCGCCGCTCGTCCGTCGGCTCGCGGCCGCAGCGGGCTCGGACGGCCTCGTCGTCCCCGGGACCGCGCTCCGGCTCGCGGCGGCGCCGGGGGCGGCCGCGCGGGTCGAGGCGATCCGGTGGACCTCGGCCGGCTGGGTCGTGGCG
>JASHXM010000129.1 GCA_030043545.1 Thermoplasmata archaeon
TAGGATTCGACCGGCTCCAGGTCGTCGACACCCCGGGCGTGCTCGGCCGCGCGGGACGGGCGAATCCCGCGGAGACGGAGGCGTCGACCGCGGTCGAGAGCGCCGCCACCGCGGTGCTGTTCGTCATCGACCCGACCGAGAGCTGCGGCTATCCGATCGCCGACCAGGAGCGCCTGCTCGCCCGTTGGCGCGAGGAGTTCCCCCAGCTCCCGATCGTGGTGGTGGAGACGAAGTCGGACCTGCTCCGCCGGACGGTCGACCGGCTCGCCGTCTCGGCCCGGACCGGGGACGGGCTCGACGCGCTGTGGGCGGCGCTCCGGGTCGCGATGCCGGCGACCGGCTCGCTCCCTCCGGTCGAGGAGGAACCTCCCATCGAACCCGAGGAGTCCCCCCCACCGGCGCGGAGCTCGCGCCGCCGGCGGCGGGCCAGTTCATGACGTGGACGGGAACCGGGGTCGCGGAGTCGACCGTCGCGAACGGCTCGCTGCGACCGCTGCTGCTCGGCGTTCGTCCGGTCCTCCTCACCCGCGTCGACGGCAGCCTCTACGCGATCGAAGGCGCCTGCCCGCACTTGGGCGGAGAGCTGGCCGACGGAACGATCGTCGGACGGCGGCTCACCTGCCCCCTGCACGAGGCGGTCTTCGACGTGGCGACCGGCGCCGTCGTCGCCGACCCGTTCGGGGTGGCGCCGCCCGAGGGAGGCGTCGCACCCGTGGCCGCGTACGCGGTCCGCGTCACGAACGGGATGATCGAGGTCGACCTACCCGAAGCGGGCCCCGGTTAGACCGCGAACGGGCGCCCGTTCTCGGGGAGGATCACGTCTGCGGTGCCGTCGAGCGCCTCGCGCAGCGGCTCGCGGTGGTCCCCGTGCATCAAGACCACCGTCTTCGCCCGGGTCCGTTGAGCGAGGCGGACCAGGTCGGAGTGCCCGGCGTGGGCCGAGAAGTCGAACCGCCCGACCTCGCACTGCGGACGGACCGTCACGTCGTCGATCGTCACGGTCCCTTCCTCGAGGAGTTGCCGCCCGTTCGACCCTTCGACCTGGAACCCCGTGATCAGGATCGACGACTTGGGGTCGTTGTGCCGCTCGCCGAGATAGTAGAGCACCGGTCCGCCGTCCAGCATCCCGCCGGTGGTGACGATCACCTCCGCGTCGCGGAGTGCGCGCTTCCGGTCGCCGGGGTGCGCGACGACGTTCACCGCATCGAGGGCCCGTCGGAACTTCGGCGCGTCGGCGAGGTACTCGGGAGCCGCCCGGTAGATGTCGTTGACCGCCCGGGCCATCCCATCGAGGTACGTCGTGAATCCCGTATGGGCGAGCGCCATCAGCACCTCCTGCGCCCGGCCGACCGCGAACGCCGGGACGATCGCCACGCCGCCGCGTTCGACGGTCTCCGCGATCTTGTCGCGGAACCGCCGCTCGGTCTCCTGCCGGTCCGGGTGCTCGCGGCCGGCGTACGTCGACTCCATCACGAGGACATCGCACTCGACCGGTTCCGCGCCGCCGACCAAGTGGGTCGGGATCGTTTGCAGGTCCCCGGTGAATAGCACGTCCTTCTCCCCGCGGTAGAGCGCCATCGTCGCGCCGGGAATGTGCCCGGCGGGCGTGAGCTCGATCTCGATCCCGTCGTGCCGGTACGTCCCGTGGCGATCGACCGCGGCGAACCGCTCGCGGAGCGCCCGGATGTCGCCCGGGTCGTACGGCGGGAGGTACCCCTCCAACTTCGCGACCTTGAGCGCGTCCTTCGTCAGGAGGTCGGCGACCGCGATCGTCACCGGCGTCGCCACGACGCGCGTCTTCGGCAAGCGGCTCAGCACGGGGGTCATCCCCGAGTGGTCGAGATGCGCGTGCGAGAGGACGGCGAGGTCGACGCGAGCGGGCGTCGGTCGGGGATACGACGGCGGGTCGTCCGGGGTGATCCCGTAGTCGAAGAGGACCGTCCGGCCCTGGTCGCGGATCACGAGGCCGAGCGAACCGACCTCGGACGCGCCGCCGAGGAACCGGAACTCCATCGCGCCGCCCATCGGCGGTGGCGGATAACATTCACTCGCGGCGGTCCTCGGCGGCGGCCGGCAAAGGGATGATTACCTCCCCGACGGTCCGCGACGGCGTGACGTCCGACGCCGCCGCCGACCTCGAAGTGCTGTTCCGCATCGGGCTCGCGGTGCAGCGGGTCGTTCGCCAGGCGGCCGGGTCCCCGCACCGCGCCGACGTCGTCGCCCGGAGCGCGGCCGGCGCTCCGACCGAGGAGCTCGACCGACTCGCGGAGCGGGCGGTGTTCGAGACGCTCGACGCGGAAGGGGTCGACTGGAATGTCGTCTCCGAAGAGGCGGGGGCCGTGGAGCGGGGCGGAGATCGGACGCTCGTCGTCGACCCGATCGACGGCACGTCCAACGCGCTGCGCCATCTCCCGTTCTCGACGGTCTCCCTCGGACTCGGCGCGCGCGACCTCGATGGCATCGAGATCGGCGTCGTCCGGGACCTGGACCGCGGCACGACCTACTGGGGGTCGCGCGGCGCCGGGGCGTTCCGGGACGGTCGCCCGCTGCGCACCCGCGCCCGGCGCCCGAACGGGGAGGTCGTTCTCCTCAACCTCGGTCGACGGGCGAGCCCGAGGGCGACGAAGCTCGCGGGGGCGGCCCGCCGAGTCCGGTCCCTGGGGTGCGCCTCCTTAGAGCTGATGATGGTCGCCGAGGGGGCGGCCGACGCCTACCTGTTCGACAACGCCGAGCCGAGCCGGAACCTGCGCGCGACGGATATCGCGGCCGGGTACCGGATCCTGAAGGAGGCGGGCGGCGGCCTGTCGAACGCCGACGGGCACCCGGTCGGCGGCCTCCCGCTCGGCGCCGACCAACGGACGAGCGTCTTCGCGTGGGGCGACGCCGCGATCGGAGCGGAGTTCGCCCGGGGGGCCTTCCCGTGAAGATCGGGCTCACCGTCCACCCGACCAAGCCCGAGGTGCGTCCGCTCGGCGCCCGCGTGCTCGCCGCGATCGGCGACCGGGCCGAGGTGGTGCTGAGCGACTCGGCCGCCGCGATCGACCCGAAGCGACCGTCCGTCCCACTCGACCAGCTCCGCACCGACGTGCTGATCGCGATCGGCGGCGACGGCACGTTCCTGCACGCGCTCCGCCGCTCGTCGGTCCCGCTCTGCCCCGTGAACGCGGGGACGGTCGGTGTGCTCGCCGAGGTCGACGCCCGCCGTCCGGGGGAGCTCGAGGCGGCGGTCGGGCGGATCGTCGACGGCCGCTACTCCCTCGAGGAGCGGATGAAGCTCGCCGGTCGGTCCGGCACGGTCCCGTTGCCGGACGCCGTCAACGAGTACGTCGTCCACGCGGCTCCGGTCGGAGCGATGCGGTCGTTCGAGATCTCGTTCGACGACCGCGTGGTCGGTCGGGTCCGCGCCGACGGGCTGATCGTCGCGACCCCGACGGGTTCGACCGCCTACTCGCTGAGCTCGTTCGGGCCGATCGTCGACCCGGCGGTCGAGGGGATGGTGCTCACCGCCATCGCGCCGTTCCGCGCGGAGACCCGGGCGCTCGTCGCGGACCCGCTCGCGACCGTCGGGATCCGGCCGGTCGAGGAGCCCGGGGGCGCGGTCGTGATCGCCGACGGCCAAGAGCCGGTGCCGCTCGCGGCGGACGCCCGGGTGACGGTCTACCGATCGCCCCGCCGGGCGACACTCGTCCGGTTCGGCGTCGGCTTCCTGGAGCGGCTGCGCGGGAAACGGATCCTCCCGTGGAGCGAGGAGTTCGCCGCGCGGGGGGGCTCGGTTGCCGATCTTCCGCCCGCAGCGTAAGCGCGACCCCGACGCCCCGCGCCTGGGGGCGACGCCGACGTCGATCTCCCGGCGGGCGCTCCACTCGATCCTCGCGTCGGCCGCCTCGGCGTACCCGAACGAGTTCGGGGGGGTCCTCCGGGCCGATCCGCCCGGCGTGATCGGCGAGCTGCTGCTCCTCCCGGGCACGACCGCCGGTCGCAGCCACGCCAATTTCCGGCTCTACATGCTCCCCGCGGACCTGACGGTCGTGGGGACCGTCCACTCCCACCCGTCGGGGGCGCTCCACCCGTCGGACGCCGACCTTCGGCTGTTCCGGAACTGGGGTCGGCGGCACGTGATCGTCGGCGCCCCGTACGGTCCGGGCTCCTGGCGGGCGTACGACGGGAACGGGCGGGAGACCCGCCTCGCGGTCGTCGGCCCCGAGCCGGAGTCGTCGGTACGATCGCCCGAGTACCGGCCCCGGTCGGTCCACCGACCCGACCGACCGCTGCCGCTCGCCGACGACCAGGAGTGACGGAGCGCCGGGCGGCGCCCGCCTATTCGCGGACGGGGATCGTCGGGACCGGCAGCCGATCCGGCGCCGAGTTCGGGTCGACGATCGCCCGCGGAGGACGCGACGACGGGCTCGTGAGCCCGTGCATCTTCGCGAGCATCTCGAGGAAGGCGATGAACCCGCGGAACGTCCCCCGGTAGAGGGACGTGTGGTTCCCTTCCCAGTCGAAGAAGTCGCGGAGCATGTGCTTCGACTGCCGGATCCCGTGCGTGAGGGCGCGCTTCAGAAGCTCCTGCTGGAGCGGCGACAGCCGGTCGCGGCGGAACCAGTCCTTCGACTTCAAGTGCCCCAACGGCACGAAGAACATCGGGACGAGGAGCGCCTTGAAGTCCCAGAGGTCGTCAATGAGGTCGATCGTCCGCGCGACGTCGTCCTCCGTCTCCTGCGGCAGCCCGACGATGAACGTGCACGCCGGGTAGACGTGGTTGTCGTTCATGAGGCCGGCCGCCTGCACGACGAGCTCGGGCCACTGGGACGCCTTGAACGGCGCGACCTTCCCGGGCATCGCGGCGGTGATCATCCGCGGCGAGCCGGTCTCGACGCCGACCTCGACCCCCCACCAGTTCTGCTACTCGTCGATCAGCACCTCGGCGCACTTCGACAGCAGCTTCGGCTTCGTCATCAGCGTCGCGATCGCGACGTGGCTCCAGCCGACCTGCGCGTAGTAGCGCTTCGCGAGCTGGAGGAGCGGGATCAGCTTGTCCTCGTGGGGCATGACGTTCGGGCTGCCGTAGAACATCACGTCGTCCGAGTGGAGCAACCCCTTGCGGATCCCGAGCTGGGCGTTGACCTTCAGCTCCTCCTCGATCTTCTCGAGCGAGTACCAGCGCGTCGGGCGCGTGGTGACCGAGCAGAACGAGCAGCCGCGGCAGCAGCCCCGGCCGATCTCGATGAGGCCGTTGACGCTGGGGTACTTGATCGAGGAGATCTGCTCGACCTTCGGCGCCTCCTTGGGCGTCAGGACGACGTGCGGCGGGAGGAACTCGTCGCGGAGCGCCTTCCCGACGATATCGCGGACGAACAGGTCGGCCTCGCCCTCGACGACCGTGTCGATGCCGCCGATCGAGTCGACGAACTCCTGGATCCAGGGGAGCTTCATCCGCGTCGCCGGCGACAACTGCCAGGCGCACGGGCCGCCCGCGATGATCTTGAGGCCCCGCTTCCGCGCCTCGACGACCGCCGGCTGCGAGAGCATCCGCTTGAAATTGACCGAGTTGAGCGTCTCCTTCTTCATCACGCCGCCGAACGTCGAGCTCGGCGGGTTGAGGCCGAAGTAGTCGTGGCCGGAGACGAGGAGGACCTTCGCCTCACCCGGCATGAACCGGTCGAGGAAGCTCGGGTGGACGATCCGGGCGTCGTACCCGCCGTCGATCAGGGACGCCTCGATCTTCCGCATCCCGTACGGCGCCTGGCGGGGGTAGCCGTGCTCGTCGACGGGCATCGTCGGGAAGAACAGGCGCTGGTAGACCCCCTCGGGCAGGATGTACGCCGGGGTCGTCGTTCCGAACCCCAGGAACTCCTTCCCGTGGTGGTTGCTCATCATCGTCCAGTCGCAGGTGATGACAACTTCTGGCATGCGTGGATTAGCCCCTCCCCGAAGGTCCGAGCTGGTCGAAGACGACGGTCGAGCCCCTTTTAGCGGTTGTCCTGCGGGGGTACCCCCGCCCGAACGGTCGACCCATCTCACTCGAAGTCGCTCTCGTCATCGTCGCGCGGCAGTACGCCGTCGATCGAATCGCCGGGCTCCTCGGGGGAGTCGGACTCCTCGTCGGCCTCGCGGAACGCCGGGTCGCGCTGGAGCATGTGGATGCGGACGCAGTCCCGGTGCGCCGGGTTGCCGTTCCACGAGCTCGTCTCCGCCGGGTTGTCGAGCGGCTCCTTGCAGAGCGTGCAGATCTCCGGCGGAGGGGAGATCCACGCGATCCGCCGCGGCGGGGCGTCCATCGGGCTACCCGGGAGAGACCTCGCGCGCCACGTCAACTTTTCGGGTGGGGGCGTCCGGCGCTCCCGCGGTTCCCGGCGCACACCGCCTCGAGCACCGCCGCGACGGCGGCGGTGCCCGCCGCGGAGCCGACTCGGTCGGCCGCGGCCCCGGGCCAGCGATCGCGGGGCGCGGTGTCTGGGCCCGCCGTCGAGGCGGCGAAGACGACGTCCCCGTCGGTCGACGTCTGGTACGGCACGATCGCCCGAGCGAGACCGGTGTGGACGAGGGCCGCGACCCGGGCGAGCCCCGGTCGATCGAGCCGGGCGTTGGTCACCACGACGCTGATCGTCGTGCCGCGGGCGGCCGGGCGTCGCCCGCCGAAGCGCGTCGGGGGAACGATCCGATCTTGGGGACCGCGCGCCCCCGCGACCCACCGGCCGCTCCGCGGGTCGCAGACGGCCCCGACCGCGTTCACGACGACGAGCACGGCGACCGAGAGGCCGTCGCCGACCGCGCCGCTACCGCTCCCCACTCCGCCTCGCATCGCCCGGCCCCGACCAAGGTACTTCCCGACGGTCGCGCCGGCGCCGGCGCCTCGCGCCCCGGGAGCGAACGGGCGGCGTACGGCCCGTTCCGTCGCCGCCCGCCCGAGGACGGCGTAGTCCGGGAGACGGGACTCCGACCGCGGGAGATCGAACAGCGCCGCGCCGGCGACCGGGGCGATCCGATGGGGATTGCCGAAGACGCGATGGCCGCCGCCCGACTCGAGGATCGCGTCGCGCACTCCGCGCGCGGCGTCGAGCCCGAAGACGCTCCCACCCGCGATGAACAGCGCCCAGCGACGGCCGAACGTCGCGTCCACGGCGAGCGAGGCGGTGTCGAACGTGGCGGACGCCCCCCCGCGCACGTCGACGACGACCGAGGCCGGGGCGTCGAACCGGACGACCGTGACCCCGCTCGTCGGCGGCTCGGACTCCGCGTGACCGACGGCGACCCCGTCGATCCGAGCGAGCCCCGGGTCGGTCGGCGGCACGGCGCCCCGAACGACGGCGGCCACAAACACGTTGCGCCCGACCGCTTTATGCCGCGCGGTCGCTGCCCCGCCCGCATGTCGGAACCGTCGGTCCCCGCGCCGGCGTCGCCCGCCGGATTCCGGGTGGCGCGGGAGATCCCGGTTGGCCGACACCCGCTCCTCGCGGTGTTCCCAGGGCTCGACCACCTCCCCCCGGCAGTACGGCTCGAGCCGGACGCTGCCCGCCGCACACGCCTGTTCGACGAGACGTGCGTCGAGGTCGTCGACCAGGACCTCTGGATGTACGTCGCCCCGTGGGCGGAGCCGAAAGGGGCCCGCCGGCAGTGGCGGCCGGTGATCGCGCCGGGCCGGGACTGCATCGTCGTCGGCGCGGGGCACCTGCGCGAGTCGCCCGAGATCGTCCTGTTCATGGACGTCTACCACGAGCTCTGCCACGTCGTCCAGCGGCGCGACGGGGCGAACCTCTGGGAGCCCGGGGTCAGCTACGTCGAGCGATGGACGGAGATCGAGGCGTACCGGTTCGTCGTCCGGGAGGCCCGCGACCTCGGCGTCGACGACCGGTTCCTGCGGGACTACCTGAAAGTCGAGTGGATCTCGGACGCCGAGCACAAGGCGCTGCTCGGCCAGGTCGGGGTCTCCGTGCGCTGACGGACGGCCGTCGCGCGCGTCGACGGTGCGGCACGAACCGCGGGTTTATCGTCCCGCCGTCGGCTCTTCTCGGGCCGCCGGGGCGGCGCGCGCGTGTCCGTCGACATCAAGGCCCGGACCGTCCTCCGCCCGTCGTCGAGCGACCTCTGGTTCCTCGCGTACCTGCCGCTCGCGATCTCGGACGGGATCGCGACGCCGCTGATCCCCCTGCTCGCCCTCCAGCACTTCGGTGCGAGCGCGTTCATCGTGACGGTGATCATCGCGGCGAGCGCGATGAGCCAGGTGCCGTTCACGATCCTGTGGGGGAACCTGTCGGACCGGGTCGCGCACCGGAAGTTCTTCCTGGTCGGCTCGTTCCTCGCGACCGGCTTGAGCATCGTCGGGATCGCGCTCGCCCGCGACCTCAGGACGTTCTTCATCCTCAACGTCGTGGAGGGGCTCGCCTCCGCGGCGAGCGCCCCGATCGGTACGATGCTGCTGCTCGAGACCCGCCACAAGCGCTGGTGGCCGCAGGACATCGGCCTCTTCGGCGTGATCTCCGGGATCGGGACGACGGCCGGCCTCGCGCTCGGCTTCGTCTGGCTGTTCGTCGTCGGGGCGAAGGGGCCCGCGCTCCCGACGATGACCGGACTCCTCCTGCTCGCCGGGGTGCTGGCGCTCGTCTCCGCCGTGATCGCGTGGCGGTGGATCGAGGAGCCGTCGGCGCGGGTCGAGCGTCGGAGCCTCAACGAGCTGCTCCACCTGCGCGCCGGTCTCGCGGAGCGGGCCCGCGGGCTCCGCTCGCGCGTCGCGGGCGTGATCGACCTCACCCGGTCGAGCGAGGAGCGGCTCCCCGGCCGGGAGTACCTGTTCCTCGCGGCGCTGTTCGTGATGAGCGTCGGGTTCGACATCTTCTACGGGCCGTTCCCGGTGTTCCTCTACTCCGTCCTCGGACGCAACGCGCAGGCGAGCGACGCCGGCGTCTTCATCGTCTACCTCGGGGCCGCGGCCGCCTCCTCCGCGCTGTTCTTCCACTCGGGGAAGGCGGTCGACAACCACTCCCCGAAGGCGGTGTTCCTGGAGTCGCTCGCCGGCCGGGTCGTCCTGATGCTCCTGTTCCTGTGGGGCCCGCTGTACGTGCTGTTCGGGGTCGGGTCGACCGCGCTCTTGGCGTGGCTGACCGTCCTCAACGCCTGCCTCGGGGTCACTTGGGCGTTCATCAGCACGGCGAGCACGCTGTTCCTGGTCCGGCTCGTCGGCCGCTCCGCGCGCGGACGGGCGCTCGGTCTCTACAACGCGATCGCGGGCGCCGGCGGACTGCTGGGCACGCTGCTCGGCGGCTGGCTGTACGCGTGGCAGGGCGTGCACGTCACGTACCTGATCGCCGCCGGCACCGTCGTCGTCGGCGGCCTCCTACTCGCCCCGATCCCGTACCACCTGTTCCAGATCCCGCACTCCGCCACGCACCGGTTCCACCGGGGGCGGGGGACCCGCGCCGCGGTCCCGCGTCCTCCGCCGCGCCCGCACCGGTGAGCCCGACGGCTCACCCGAGCATCTCCCAGGTGAGCGTCCGGATGACGTAGCCGACGGCGAGCAGCCCGAGGAACGTCTCGAGCTCCGGCGGGTACTTCTCGATGCGGCAGGAGCGGAAGCCGAGCTGGCCGACGCCGACGGGCGTCTCCCCGCGGGCGAGGGCGAACTTCCCGGTCAGCCGCTCGTTGATCGTGTACCGCGCCCCGCCGTACTCGATCGTCATCGGCCCGAACGTCGACGACTCGGTCCTCAGCGTCTCCTCGCCGACCCGGATCCGGATCTCGTCCGCCTTCGCGCGGTAGCTGACGGTCGATTCGACGACCTCCGGCGCCCGCCCCCGATAGACGTGGTACTCCGTCGAGAAGAGGGCGGCGAGCCGGTGGCCGAGGCCGGCCTGCTCGGCCTGCACCGGCCGCGCGACCCACTCCTCGTCGCCGACGCGCAGCTCGATGACGTTCTTGAGAATGCGGGCGGTCGCCTGGATCATCGGCCCGCCGGACGACGGGCGGCCGGGGACTAATAATGACGCCTCCGCTCCCTCCGGCGTGGACGGCGGCGTCCGGACCCCTCCGGCGCCCGAACGCGCGATCGGGATCGACTTCTACCTCTCCGCCACGCCCGGGGTCGACGGGCGGCCGAAGAGCCAGGACGACGACTTCCGGGTGCAGGAGATCTCCACCTACCCGTACCCGGATCCGACCGG
>JASHXM010000130.1 GCA_030043545.1 Thermoplasmata archaeon
GGGAGCGTGGAGGCGATGCGAGCGCTCGATCCGTCCGCCGTGCTGCTCAGCCACTTCGGGCCGACGCCCGATGGCGCTCGTGACCTGGCGCAGTACCGCACCGTCGTCGAGCGGTGGCGCGACGCCGCGATCGCTGCGGCGCGCGAGCAGCCGACCGTCGAGCACATCGCCGACGCCCTGCGACGCCTCGACGCCGCCCCCACCCCCGCCCGCCCGGAGGATCGGGAGTCGCTCGTGTCGGGCTACGAACTGGCCGCGATGGGCCTGCTCCGCTACTTCGAGACGCGGGGCGCGATCCCGCGATCGTCGTCGTGACGGCCCGAGGCGCTGCCCCGCCGGGGATCGCCCTCGGGGTGCTGTTCCTCGCCCGGGTCGTCTACGCGTTCAACTGGTACGACATCGGGGCGGTTCTCCCGTTCGTCCCGTCGAGCTTCGGGATCGGGACCGCGCGCGCGGGGATCGTGCTCGCGTCGTTCCTGATCGGTGCGGGGATCTTCCAACTCCCCGCCGGCTTCGCCGCGATGCGCTGGGGGAATCGGCGGACCGCGATCGGGGCCTTGGCCGCGATGTCGGCATGCACGCTGGCGTCCGCCGTCTCCCCGACGTGGCAACTGCTCGCCCTGGCCCGGTTCGGCGCCGGCGCCGGCGCGGCGTTCTTCTTCGCTCCCGCGCTGGGGCTCGCGACGTCGTACTATCCAGCCGGGACGCGGGGCCCGGTGATCGGGATCTACAACGCGGGATTCAGCGTCGGCTCCGGGGTCGGGCTGTTCGCCGGGGCGATCGTGGGCAGCCTCTACGGGTGGTCGTGGGCGCTGGCGGTCGGCGGCTTCCTCCTCTTGGCCGGTACCGCCGCAGCTGCCCTTCTGCTCCCCCGCGACCGGGCGGGCGGCCCGCCGGCGATGGGCCCTCACCTGTGGCGACGCGGATTCGCGGTGCTCCGCTCCCGTGCGCTGTGGGCGCTCGCGCTCGGCACCAGCGGGCTGTGGGCCGCGTTCTACGTCGCCGCCCAGTACTTCGTCGAGTACTCGAGCCAGTCGCACCTCGGCTGGAGCGTCCCGCTCGCGGCGACGATCCCCACGGTCATGATCGCGGCCGAAGTCCCCGGCGGCCCGATCGGCGGATGGTTCGCCGAGCGACGGGGCCGGCTCCGCACGATCCTGGTCGTGTCGGGGATCCTCGCGGGGGTCGGAGTGGCGTTGGTGCCGTTCTACTCCCTCGCCGCCGCCTGGGGGGTGTTCGTCGTCCTGGGCTTCGCCGACGGGGTCGTCTTCGCCGTGCTGTACCTGATCCCGACATACTTCCCCGACCTGACGGGCACCGAGTTCTCGTTGGGATTGGCGCTCCTCAATTCGATCCAGATCTTCGTCGGCAGCGCGCTCGCCCTCGGGTTCGCCTTCGTCGCGGACCGGGCCGGTTTCCCCCTCGCCTGGCTGGTCGCGGGCGCGGTAGGCGCGGGCCTGTTACCGTTCCTGTACTGGGTTCCCCCCGCCCCGCGCCCGGCGTCCCCGCGAGCTCCCACCGCAGAGCCCGCCTCCCCGACCGGGTCTTTTTAGGAAGGTAGACCGGTCCGGCCCCCAGCCCCGTGGTGTAGTGGCCAAGCATGCTGGCCTTTGGAGCCGGCGACAGCGGTTCGAATCCGCTCGGGGCTAATGGTCTCACCCGTAGACCGGGGTCACCCGGTCGCCTCTTTCCCGTGGCCCTCCGAGGAGCGGGGGGAGGCGACGGGTAGGCCATCGGTGAGTTTGTCTCTCGAGTGGGATGCCGGACCGTCCGCTGCCCTCACCTGGCAAGCCGTTCTTCCCCCAGCCGTGGGACCGGCTGTCCAGCACATCGATATTACCCGATTAGGGGAATAGTTATATCGGCCCGTTTCCTCGTTCTGACATGGAAATCGACGCCGCTCTCTCGGGTCTCGTCGGAAGCGAGACTCGCCTCCGTGTCCTCGCGGTCCTAGCGAACGCACAGCGTCCGCTCACCGGCTACCGGGTGGCGAAGACCGGCGCGGCCTCCATCTCCAAAGTCTACGCGGAACTGGAGCGGCTCGCCACTTCGAATCTCGTCATCCACTCCGCGCGGGGATGGTCCATCAAGGACCAGGACGTGGCGGCCCTCCTCCGGAAGCGGGTCCGCATTGTCGATAGTGAAGACTGGTTCCGTGACAAGCCGAAGCGGGATGCCGAGGACCGCCGCTTCATGTCTCGGTTGAAGCGTCTCCCCGCTCCGGATTGGAGTCGGATTGACTCAAACGCCATCCGATTCGACGTTGCCCGACGGAAGGAGAAGGACGTCCTTCTCCTCCGCCACCGCATGATGCCTAGCGTGACCCATGGATGAACGTGAGTTCGACTCCGTCCTCCGTAAAGCGAGGTCTCCCGCCCAGCGCGTGGCATGGTTCGGTGCGCTCCTAGCGAAGGAGTCCGGGATCCCGGTCGTCATCGTCGGTGGCTCCGCGATCGAGGTTTACACCGAGGGGGAATACGTCTCCCAGGACATTGATATCGTGGGAGACCGGGAGCAGCTCGCCGCGGTGCTCCGTCGGTGGGGCTTCCATCAAGAGGAGGGGCGGTCGGGTCGGACCTACTGGGTCAAGAAGCCGCTCGGGCTGGTGGACCTGGTCGGTGCTCGCATGAAGTCGAGCCTCTCACCCCAAACGTTTCAGACCCCGTACGGGAGCGTCAGTCTCGCGCCGCTGGAGGACCTCATCACCCGCCGCCTCATGCGAGCCGGGGCCGAGCACTCGACCGAACTGTTCCGAGAAGCCGTGCTGATTGCCCATCGATACAGGGGCGTCCTCGATTGGGAGTACATCCGGGCAGACGCACAGTACGAGCGCGTCCTGCCGTTGTTCGAGCAGCTACGGACATTGGTCGGTTGACTCAACGTAGCCATCGTCGATCCGCCGTCGCACCGATGCTCCCCGGAGCGGGCCGGCCAGCCCGTTCGACGACTCGGACCCCGGAGGACTTCTCCTCGGGAATGACTCCATCTCACGCGACTCGCTGAGAATTCGATCGGACTGAGCATACCCTGCTCCCGAGTGGACGAGGATTATTTCAGCGGCCCGTAGAAGCACTCGTCGTGGCGGGTCAACACGTCTATCTTCGGGCCCTGTCGGGCCACACGCGGGAACGCGGAGAAGATCGGGTCGCTGAGGTCAACTTCGTCGGACAGGAGCTTCTCGCTAGCCGCCTGGCGGACCCACTCTTGCATCGTCGTCCGTTCCGATCTAGCCTGTCGGCGGATCCGTCCGAGCTCAGCAACGGGAATCCTCGCTTGGACCGGTTTCATGCGGTAGGGAACATACTTTTGCCTACGAGAGGCGAACCTAGCGTCCGAAGACCGCGCCAACGGCTCGAATCCGCTCGGGGCTACCCGACTTGAGATGGTACCCGTCGGCCATATCGGCCGCCGCGCTGTCCTGTCGACCGCGGAGACTCGAACGAGCTCAGGCGCGGGTTCGCTTGCGAGCCGCGCTACTGGCCGTGGCCACCGCCCCGAGGAGAGTCATCCGTCTCCGCCCGGCCGGTATCGGCCGCTCGGTCCCGGTCCGGGGTACCTCGCCAATCGGCATCCTCCGGTGGCTTCGGGCCAACGGCTACTGGGGCTCCCCGCCGGTGGATGGACCGACCGGCGAGCCACCCGGGCTCGAGCGCGCAGATCGACGCACCATCTCGTGAAAGACGGAACCGGGGCCGTGCTCGAGCGGGGAGACTTTGCCCGTGGCAAAGAACCCGCTTCTCCGGTAGAGCCGAATCGCCGCCTCCTGCGTTGGAACAACGCCCAGTCGAACATCTGAGGTGGGGTGAGTCGCGTCGGCCCAGGCGAGAATGGCGTCGAGGAGCCGACGGCCGACCCCTGTTCGCCGGTAGGCGGGCTCTACCCACATCGCGCCCAACGAGGTGAAGCCATCTTTCCAGATCGAGCCGATGTGCCCTACGAGCCTCCCGTCGGCCGCGACGGCGAGCATCGAGCATGCGTCCGTGGACGTGGCGGCGCGAGTGGTCCAGTCGGTCCAGCTCGCGTCGGGACGCTGAGAGGTCTGCTCGAGGGTCTCCCCAAACGCCATCGGGTCTTGTCGCAGAGAACGGAGCCGCAGTTCTCGGAACGCCCCCGAATCTTCGGGTCGGATACGGCGAATGAGGATTCGGGGGTCTGTACTCGGTTCTCCGCCCACCATCCTCTCGTTGCCCTCGAACCCGCCAACCTGAACCGGTGTCCCCGTAAATCGTGAACCGTGGGCA
>JASHXM010000131.1 GCA_030043545.1 Thermoplasmata archaeon
CTTTGTTCGTCGACACCGAGGCCGACGGGTCGGTGTCGGTGCGCGTCAGCTCGGGGACCCGCGCCGCCGTCCGGCGGAAGACGTTCCGGGAGCGGGGCGAGGAGTCGCGGGAGCACCTGCTCCGGAAGTTCGTGGGGGCGTACGTCTCCGGGTTCGGCCTCATCGAGATCCAGTTCACGCCGGACCGCGCGCCGTTCGTCCGAAAGGTCGCCCGGGAGTTCTGCCGTCTCGTCATCGGCCCCGAGGTGATCGAGGAGAGCGCGAACTCGATCGTCATCCAGGACCTCTCCGACCCGTCCGAGCTGAGCTCGGAGAAATGCCTGCGGCGGATGCACCTCACGGTCCGGGCGATGCTCGAGGACGCGATGCGGGCGATCCGCACCGGCAACGAAGGGCTCGCGCACGACGTCGCGCTGCGCTCGCAGGACGTGAGCCGTCTCTACTGGATGGTCGCCAAGCAGTACCACCTCGCCCACTCGGCTCCGTCCGAGACAACCACCGCCTCGACCGTCCACGGCCACCGGCTGATCGCGAAGCTCCTCGAACGGATCGGGGACCACGCGCAGCGGATCGCGTCGATGGCACCGGTGCTCGAAAAGGACCGGCACGCGGATCCGAAGTTCATGGAGCGCCTCGACGAGGCCCGCGCCAGCGCGGTGGCGATCCTAGACCGGGCGTTCAACGCCCTCGTCACGCGGAACATCGAGGCGGCGAACGAGGCGATCGATGGCCGGACCGCGCATCAGAAGCTGATCGAGGCGCTCGAGCACCGGCTCTCCGCGCGGCGCGGCGAACCGGTGCTCGCGCTCGGGACCGTCGTCGCGAGCCTCGGCCGGTCCGGGGTCTACGCCGCGGAGATCGCCGAGGAAGCGATCGACCTGGCGGTTCTGCTCGGCCCCGACGGGCCGTAGTGGCTACGGGTTCTTCCGCCGGCCGAACAGCCGCGACTCCGCGGGCGCGCGGACCGGGGGGGTCTCCGAGGGGTCCGGGTCCGACGGGGCGGCGCCCTCCGCGGAGTGGATCTCGCCCCCGATGAGCACCCCTTTCCCGCGGTCGAGGGCCGAGCGGACCAGCTCGCCGTCGATCTGGTAGGCCCGGGTCGCGACCGCCCGCTCGAGCACGGTGTCGGCGTTCTCGAGCAGGTGGCGGGGGTTCCCGTGGGCGGCCTTCTCGAGCTCGACCACCGCCTCGCGGTCGAACGGATACGTCGGCTCGAGCTCCTCGACGATCCGCTTCGCGAGGAGCTTCTTCGCGATCACCAGTCGTGCCTCGTCGTCCGAGAGCGGAACGAGCGGCAGGGCGCGATTGATCCGCGAGACGAATGCCGGGTGGTTGACGCTGAGCCACGCGAGATAGCTCGCGTAGCAGGTGAACATCACCAGCACCCCGGGCCGGATGACGTCCGTCACCTCCTCGATCGTCTTGACGAAGGCGTCGACCTCCGCCATCTCGACCAGGTTGTGGAGGTCGTTGAGCAGCAGGAACGACGGGGCGGCCGCGTTGAGCGCCTCGCCGATCTGGCGCCCGACCCGCTTCGGGTCGTACGCCCCCGGCTTCGCGCGGGCGAGCGCGGTGATCGGGCGGAGCCACGCCGGGGAGCCGAGCATCTTGACATGGCCTCCCTCCTTCGCCGCCTTCTGGAACGCCTCGGCGAGCCCCCGCAGCAGCCACTGGGTGGTCGTGGTGACGTCAAAGTAGACGCAGAACGCCTTTCGTTCCTTCGCCTCGGAGGCGGTCATGAGGAGGCGTTCGGTCTTCCCGGCGCCCTGGATGCCCGTGATCGCGACGACCGCCCGGTTCTCCTTGTCGAACACCTCCTCGCGGATCGTCCGGAGCATCGCGTCGACGTCCTGGTTGACGTGATAGATCGTAACGTCGGCCAAGCTCTCGCTCGCGAGCTCCCGGAACGGGTTCCCGGTGAGTCCGTACCGCTCGTAGCTCCCGGTCGGCATCGGCCCCCTTACAGGATCCGGTTCCTCAGATCGATCGCGATCCGCTTGCCGTCGAAGTCGTAGTAGATGTTCCGGTCGACGAACTTGCCGTCCATCCACTTCGGGACCCGGAGGAACCGGACCAATCCCTCGGGTCCTTCTCGGCCGTGGAACTGAAGGAAGCCGTCGGCGAGGTGGATCGCGATCGCTTCGCTCCGGGGCTCGAACATCCCCCGGTCCGTCGCCAGGACAGCCGCCGTCCCGCGGCGTCGGCAGGTGGTCCGAAGTCCCCGGAGCGAGTGAGCCAGCACGTCCGCGGAGAGCTCGAGTGTCAGGAACGAGAACGAGTCGATCGCAACCAGTCCGCCGTCCTGGCCGAACTCCTCGAGCCCCTCCAGGGCGTCCCGCTCCTGAATCCGGATCGGCGCCTCCGGGACCGAGATCGCTCCGCGCTCGACCGCGAGTTGGGCGAGCAGCTCATCCCGGTCCCGGGAGGTGACGAACGTGACGGGCCACCCGGATCTCGCCGCGGTGAGGGTCAAGCGCCGGACGAAGAAGCTCTTCGCGGCGTCCGCGCCGCTCTCGACGACGATCAGCTTCCCCTGGTCGAGCTCCGGGATGATCGTGTCCAACCCCGGAACCTCGATGGGAATGCTCATGGGGCTCCGCGATGCCGCCCACTTGCTTAAGGCCTCGACGGGGCCGACCCCCGCGGCCTATGGCGCCGGCGGTAGAGTTCGTAGTTTCCGTAGATAGTGGCTAAGGTGGAGCGGGGGCGTGATTCCTACCGTGCGCAGGCTGGGACGTCGCCAGCGGGGACTGGCCGAGATCGTCGGCACCCTGATGCTCGTGGTGATCGTCGTGGCGGCCGCGACGGCGTTCTCGTTCTTCGTCGCGTCGTACCAAGCCCAGGTCCAGGCCGAGGAGACCGCCGCGCACAACAAGGCGCTCGAGGACCTCAAGATCCTCAGCTTGGCCCCGACGATCAACCACGAGACGCTTACCTTGGCCGACCTACAGATCGAGCTCGCGAGCCTCGACCCGAACCCGACCGTGATCACCGGCATGACCATCAACAGCGAGGCGGTCGCAAACTACACGGTCACCGATTCGTCGGGATCGCCGCTGGCGAACGGCTGTTTCAATGCCGTCGCCTACAGCGGCTCGAACAGCTCCTGCACGCTGACGGTGCCGGCCGAGGCGCAAACGTTCTTGGAGTTCAACCTAACCTTCAAGACGCCGTTGTACGCGTTCGGTCCTGCGACGGTGTCGCTCGGCGACGACGGCCTCCTCGATTTCAAGTCGTTCACGTCGCTTGGGAATGAGTTCACCCAGTCGTTCGTCCCGCCCGTCGCGGTGGCGCAGGTGTCGTTCGTGGGATCCTTCCCGGTGCTGGATGGCAGTGGTTCGTACCAGCCGAGCAGCGGCTCGGGCGGCAACGCCACCGTAGATTCCTGGCAATGGGACGTCGACGCCCCGGACGCTTCGCCCGCTTCAGTACCCGCGGGAGAGACGTCGGAGGTCGGCACGGTAGCATTCCCCGTTCCGAGCGGGTACACTCCGGTCGATCAGGCCGTCGTGCTATCCGTGTTCACCGGCTCGGCCGGCGGAGGCTCGGTGGCCAGTCCGGCGAAGATCATCTCCAACCAGATTGTCGGCACCACGGACCTGGTCAGCTTCGACTTCAAGTATGACGCCCCGTCCGGCGGTTGGCTCCGGATCGCGGGCGCGACCCTCTATGATAACAGCTCCACCGAACTCCCCACGACGGGCGTCGCCGCCGGTGTCGCCGACCTGGGGTCGTACTTCGGCCAGCAGGTGGAACTCGCGAACTATCTTACGCCGCTGGCGCTTTACCAGGTCTGGCTGAATGTGACGAACAGCCAGTCCTTGGTCGGGACGACCCACATCGACTACACGCTCGAGTAGACAGTCGGTGCGAACCGGAGCGAGCCAAGCCCACCCCGCCTCCCGGACCGGCCGTCCTTGGACGGTCCTCCGAAGAACCGGGGCGCGAACGTCCGGACCCCCGCGGTCAATCTGCGAGCGTCCTCAGGTATCGGCCCGCTCATACGGGGGCCCCGCCGCAGTGCCCTTCTGCCGGCCCAAAGGGCTGAGTGCACTCTCCCCGAATAGGCCGCGTTCAGGGGAACAGGATCAGGAACGAGATCGCCGTCGCCGCCACGAGGCCAAGCGAGTGGATGATCCCGAAGCGGGCCCGTCCCTCGGTGAACGCCCCGATGATCGCACCCGTACCTAGACCGTTGATCAGCATCAACTCGAAGAACCGCTCCTTGAGCGTAGGATAGGTGATCCGAGGGACCTGGGTCGCGGCCGCGCTGCCCGCCCCGCTGAGCGGACTGCCGATCGTGAGGAGTCCCAGGTTGAGCGAGCCGAGGGAGGGGGCGATGTACAGGAGAGAGAACAGAACCGCCATCAGGACCGCGAACGCGATGTAAATCACTGCGACCGGCAGCACCAACTGCTTTTCCCGCTCCTCCTCGATCTTGACGAAATCATCCATGTCCTTCGCGGCCCGGTAGACGACCGTCGAGGTATCGCCGCCGATCGACGATGCATCGGCCACCAGCCCGGCGTATCGACTGATGAGCCGGCTTCGCATCGGGGCGACCATCTCGCGGAGGATCGACTCGAACGGCCGGCCGATCCGGACCGAGTCGGCGGCGACTCGAAGGTTCTTCGCGAGGATGTTGGTGTGCGTTTTCGCGAGCTCGACGACCGCCTTGGCCGGATCGATCCCGCCCCGCATCGCGTCGGCCATCTCGAACAGGAACTGGGCGAACGCGCGCTCGAAGGCGCGCATCCGACGCAGCTCGTGACGGGCATCGATCCCCCACGGTGTCAGCGCGATGAACGTCACGATGATCAGGACGTAGTCGACGGCGTTGGCCGGGAGTCCGGGTGTACTGAAGACGTAGGAGAGACCGACGAGAAGCGCGATGAAGGCGATCCCGAGAGGCAGGTACAGCACAAGGTACGTGCGCTGCACCGGATGGGTCGCGAAGTAGCGACGGAGGGTGAATCGGGTCGTGGTCCGGAGGTAGAGGATGTACCCGCCCACGGCCGCGCCGGCCAGCCCCGCCGCGAGGCCGATGTAGAACAGGATCTGGGTGGGGTGGATGTTCGCGAACGGGTTGGCAGACCCCGGGGCGGCTGGGGTGACCGTGAAGCTCCAGAGAACGGTGGTGTTGTGGTTCTCCGTGTCGTACGCGGTGACCGACGCGTTGTTGATCCCGTTGGTCAGTTTCAGGATCGCCGGCACGTGATAGGAGATCTGGTACGACGTCGCCGAGCTGACGGTCAGGTTCACGAGTCCGGTCACCGAGACGTTGAGCCCGTCCACGCGCATCCAGACCTTCGAGGGGTTGATCGAGTCGACGGCATCGGAGATCGTCGCGGTGATCGTCGGGGTGTTCGTGCCCACCGTGCTACCGGGGCTAGGGCTCGTCGGCGTGATCACGACGGGCCCCGCCGCCGTCGTTACCGAGCGGATCGGCGAGCCGGACCCCGGGGCCGCCCCGAAAAGAAGCGCCACGAGCAGGATTAGGACCGGCACAACGGTGGCGAGGGCCGGCCTCATTCCGCCCTCGCATACGCCATCGACACCATGATGATCGTCATCGCGACCGCGACGGGCACAAGGCCGAACGTCAGCAACAGGAGAAGCTCGTCGGCGTTGAACCCGGCGACGGTGCTGCCCAGCGAGTTCAGGAGGAACGCCCCAACGGCGATCATCAGCACGCCCACGAGGACGAGGCTCACGTACATGTCGAGGAACGTCGACAGGCGCTCGATGAACTCCTTCTGCACGAGGCGGCGCAGTCGCATGATGTCGTCCGACTTGCTCCGGAGGTACTCGTCGAGATTTCCGCCCTGGTGGATCATGTTCGCGAGATCCCAGAGGGTGTCCCGGACGGCGGTGGAGGGGCTCTCCTTCGCGGTCTCGGCGAGCGCCGTGATCAGATCCTTCCCTTGGACGTCGGTCTTGTAGGCGATCTGACGGAACGTCGCCGTCATCGCCGGGTCGTGGTCGCGCTGCGCCATGTGCCGCACGAGGCGGATCGGCGAGGTGCCTGTGCTCGCCAGTACGGAAAGTTCGCTGAGGCTGAACGGGAGCTCCCGCTCGAGCTGATCCTTCCGGTTCGCGATCCGGGTGTCGATCAGGAACCGGAAGCCGGCCGCCACCGAGCCGGCGCCGACGGCGGTGAGCAGGAGCACGTAGAGGTACCACCGGCTCTCGTGCAGGACATGGAAGAAGAGCAGGAACGCGACTGCGGCCATCGCCACCGCGGTCAGCAGCATCGTGACCAGCATCATCGAGGTGTGTACCGCGGGCGAGACGTTCACGCCGGCGCGTTTGAGGCGCTCCGCGAGCACGCTCGAGGTGTCCTCGGACTCGAGTCGCCCGCCGACGAGCCGATAGCAGAACCGTTGGTATCGGGAGGCGAAGTCCCGCTTCGGGGCGTCCGGGGTCGGCTCGCCCGGGGTCTCGGAACGGGGGGCCGCGGCCTCAGCCGTCTGCGCCATCGGCAACCGTCACGACGATCGCTGCCCTAGCTGGCGCATGGCCTCGATCGGGTCGACGTAGTACGACGCGATCGCCCGGCTCACGTCCCGGAAGTACGTCACGTGATGGCGGTCCATCGAT
>JASHXM010000132.1 GCA_030043545.1 Thermoplasmata archaeon
CCCGAGGCGGTCCCCGCCGACCGGGTGGCGGCCCACGTCCGCGCGCGGGCCGGCGATGTCGACGCCGCGCTCGCCGGCGCGGCGACGGTCGTTCGCGAGACGTACCGGACCGCCGCGATCCAGCAGGTCGCCCTGGAACCGCACGCGTGCGTCGCCGAGGTCCGGGACGGCCGGTGGCGGGTCCGCACCTCGACCCAGAGCCCGTTCGGCGTCCGGGACGACGTCGCGTCGATCCTCGGGATCCCGGAGGCGTCGATCGACGTCGACGGCGCCTGGGTCGGCGGCGGGTTCGGCGGGAAAGGCGCCTCCCTCGTGGAACCGTACGCGCTGCTCCTCGCCGCCGCGGCCGCGCGGCCGGTCCGGCTCGCGCTCCCCTACCGCGAGGAGTTCCTCCTCGGGCGGTCGACGCTCCCCGCGGTGATCCGGTTCGAGACCGGCGTCACCGGCGGCCGGATCGTCGCGCGCCGGGTCCGGCTGCTGCTCGACGTCGGGGCGTCGCTCCCCGGGCGCGACTTCGCGACCGGCTACGCGATCGGCTTCCTGCTGGGGCCGTACGCGGCGCCGGTGTTCGAGGTCGAAGGGTACGCGGTCCGGACGAACAAGCCGCCGTTCGGGCCGCACCGGGCGCCGTTCGCTCCCCAGTGTGCGTTCGCGGTCGAGTCGCATCTCGAGGAGGTCGCGCGGGCGGCCGGGCTCGACCCGGGCGCGTTCAAGGCGGCGCATCTCTGGCAGGAGGGGGCGACGACCGCCCTCGGCCAGACGGTCGGGCCGTTCGGGCTGCCGGCCGCGCTCGCGGCGGCGCACCGGCGGGCCCGTCTCTGGCGGGACGGCCTCCCCGCGGGCCACGGCATCGGGGTCGGCGTCGGCTTCTGGTCGACCGGGACCGGTGCCGGCGGGGAGGTCCGGATCGCCCTGTCGCCGAACGCGCTCACGATCGTCCAGGGCGAACGGGAGATCGGGAGCGGCAGCGTCCTCGTCGGCCTCGCGGCGGTCGCCCAGCGCCGGACCGGCTTGCCGCTCGCTCGGATCCGCGTCGACTACCGGTCGACCTCCCTCGCGCCGTTCGACTCCGGCGTCTTCGGGAGCCGCACGACCGCGGTGCTCGGCCGCGCGATCGACGCGGCGGTCGGCACGCTCCTCGCCGACCTCGGGCAGCGGTGGGGGGGCGCGGGGGACGCCACCCTCGCCGACGGCGCGGACGGGATCGAGGTGGTCGTCGGGGGCGGGCGACGCCCGGTCGCGTCGTTGCTGACCGCCGCCGAGCGGGCGGGCGACGGGATCGTCGCGTCGGGTCGGTTCTTCGGCGCCGGCGGCTCGATCGACGAGACACGGGTCGTCGCCGGGACGTTCTACGGCTACTCCGACTACGCGGGCGCGGCGCACGTCGCCGAGGTCGACGTCGACCGGGCGACCGGGGCGGTGCGCGTCGTCCGGTACGCGGCGTTCCACGACGTCGGCACGGTGATCGACCGGCCGAGCGCGATCGCGCAGGTCGAGGGCGGGGTCGCGATGGGGCTCGGGACCGCGCTCACCGAGGAGTCGATCTGGACCGACGACGGGCACTTGGCCAACCCGGGCCTCCTCGACTACCGGATCCCGACGCTCGGGGAGATCCCGCCGATCGAGGTCGAGTTCGTGGAGGGGTTCTTCGGCGGGGGACCGTTCGGGGCGAAGGGACTCGGCGAGCCGCCGATCATCCCGGTTCCCGCGACGATCGCCGCGGCCGTGCGGGACGCGTGCGGCGCGCACCTGACCGAGCTGCCGCTGTCGCCGGAGCGCGTCGCCCGAGCGCTTAAGGTCGCCTGACCGTCGCCCCGCCGATGGGGCTCGCCCGGGCCGAGGTCGTCGCCGCGCTCCGCGACTACCCGGCGCTGCCGACCGTCGCTTCCGTCGGCTCGCACTCCGCGCTCGACATCGCCGACGGGGCGGCGACGGAAGGCCTGCCGACGCTCGTCCTGGCCGAGCGGGGTCGCGAGGCGACGTACGCGACGTACTTCCGGACGCTCCGCGGGCCGGACGGTCGCGTCCGACGCGGCTGCGTCGACGACGTCTGGACCTATCCCACGTTCGCCGACCTCGCCGCACCGGCGTCGCAGGAGCGGCTCCGCCGCACCGGAGCGCTCCTCGTCCCGAACCGGGCGCTGAGCTCGTACGTGCCGCTGCCGACGATCGAGAACGACCTTCGGATCCCGCTCGTCGGCAGTCGCGCGCTCCTGCGGATCGAGGAGCGCGGAGAGCGGGGGAACTACTACGCGCTCCTCGAGAAGGCGGGGATCGCCTTCCCGCGGGCGATCGACGGCCCGGCCGCGATCGACCGGCTGGCGATGGTGAAGCTCCCCCACGCCCGGCGGCGCCTGGAGCGCGGCTTCTTCACCGTGGCCAGCCCCGCGGAGTACCGGACGAAGTCGGAGCGCCTGCTCGCCGCCGGCACGATCACCGCCGCCGACCTGGCCGCCGCCCGGATCGAGGAGTACGTCCTGGGGCCGGTGTTCAACTTCGACTTCTTCTTCTCCCCGCTCGTCCCGCGCGCCGAGGGGCTCGAGCTGCTCGGGGTCGACGATCGCCGCCAGAGCGACCTGGACGGCGTCCTCCGACTCCCCGCGGCCCAGCAGCTCGAGGTCGGCGACCGGGCCGCCGCCCCCCGCTACACGGAGGTCGGGCACGGCGCGCTGACCGTGCGCGAGTCGCTCCTGGAGGAGGTGTTCCGGCTCGGCGAGCGGTTCGTCGACGCCGCGCGCGCCTGGGCCCCGCCCGGGATCGTCGGTCCGTTCTGCCTGCAGACGTGCCTCGACGCCGACGGCCGGCCGGTCGTCTTCGACGTCTCGCCGCGGATCGGCGGCGGGACGAACGTCCACCTGGGGGTCGGACATCCGTACGGCAACACGCTCCACCGCGCGCCGATGAGCACCGGCCGGCGGATCGCCGTCGAGATCCGGCGGGCCGCCGCCGCGGGACGCCTCGCGGAGATCGTCACATGACCGACGCCCCGCCGGCGCCCGGCGCCGCGCCGCCGCCCCCGCTCCAGCGCACCCCCTTGTTCGAGTTCCACCGCCGCCACGGCGGTCACCTCGTGCCGTTCGCCGGCTGGGAGATGCCGCTGTACTACTCGAGCATCCTCGACGAGCACCGGGCGGTCCGCGCCTCGGTCGGGCTGTTCGACGTTTCCCACATGGGGATCCTGACGGTCGACGGCGCCCACGCGGCCGCCCTGCTCGGCCGCCGGACGACGGCGAACGTCGAGCGGATCGCCCCCGGCCAGGCGAAGTACGCCTTCCTGCTCGAATCGACGGGGCGGATCGTCGACGACCTCCTCGTGAGCCGGCTCGACCCCGGCGACGAGGTCGCCCGCCGGTTCCTGGTCGTCCCGAACGCCGCCCGCGTCGACGAGGTCGAGGAGATCCTGCGCCAGCACCGGGGGCCCGACACGACGATCGCCCGCCGCAATCCCGCGACCGCGCTGCTGGCGGTCCAGGGTCCGGGGTCGGTCGCGCTCCTGGAGCGGGCGTTCGGCTGGTCGCTCGGCGGGCTCGGCTTCTACCGCGCCGCCTTTTTCCCGGCCGCCGACGGAGCGGGGAGCGCCGGGCGGATCGGCCCCGAGGTGCCGGCGGCGCTCGCGGACCAGGTCCTGGTGAGCCGGACCGGCTACACGGGC
Source organism: Thermoplasmata archaeon (assembly GCA_030043545.1). GTDB lineage: Archaea > Thermoplasmatota > Thermoplasmata > Lutacidiplasmatales > UBA184 > Lutacidiplasma. The sequence goes on from JASHXM010000132.1 coordinate 3,653, forward strand.
GAGCGCGGCTACGAGCTGCTCGTCGCCGCCGGCCGGGCCGACGCGGTCGCCGAACGGCTGGTGGCGCTCGGCGCGGTGCCGGCCGGCCTCGGCGCCCGCGACACCCTCCGGCTCGAGATGGGGTACCTCCTCTCGGGGCAGGATTTCCACCGCGACCGGTCGCCGATCGAAGCCGGCCAGGAGCGGTTCGTCGACTTCGGCCATCCGTTCGTCGGCCGGCCCGCCCTCGAGAAGGAGCGGGCGGACGGGCCGGCGGTCCGCATCGCGGGGATCGAGGCGGACGACGCCGGGGCGATCCCCCGGCACGGAACCCCCGTCCTCGCGAACGGGACCCGCGTCGCGGAGGCGACGAGCGGGGGACTCGCCCCGGGGCTCGGCAAAGGGGTCGCCCTCGCCTACCTCCCCCGCGAGCTCACCGCTCCCGGGACCCCGGTCGCGCTCGAGATCCGGGGACGCGCGGTCGGCGGCCACGTCGTCCCGCTACCGTTCGCCCGGACGCCGCCGACGCGAGCGTAAATAGGCGGACCCCCCCATCCGGCGGAACGTCGATGGCCGTCAACGCCGCGGGCCGACCGTTCGTCGGACGGGCGGAGGCGGTCGAGGCGCTCCACCGGCGGTTCGAGGACGCCCGGGCGGGGAGCGGCGGCGTCACGTTCGTCGTCGGGGAGACCGGCGTCGGGAAGTCGACGCTCGTCCACGACCTCGTCCGGGATATGCGCGAGCGCGGCGTCCGCGTGCTCGAGGGGCGCGCCCCGGCGGTCGACGCGCCGCCGCCGTTCTCGCTGCTCCGATCCGCCCTCGAGACCGCCGGCGCGGACGAGGCGGCCGCCGACGGGCGGTTCGCCGGCGAGGGGGTGCTGATCGGCTTCGCCCCCCGGCTCGGCGACGCCACCCTCCAGGCGCCGGTCCGCATCGAGCACCGGTTGCTCGCGGCGCTCGGCGAGCCGGAGGAACGGGCCGTCGGCCTGCGCGACCCGCTCTGGTCGGCGGTCGCCGACCAGTTCGGGGCGTTCGTCCGGCGCGGGCCGACCGTCCTCGTCCTGGAGGACCTCCACCGCGCCGACGACCGGTCGCTCGAGGCGATCGATTTCCTGGCCCGGCAGTTCCAGTCCGAGCCGCTCTGGATCCTCGCGACCGTCCGCCCGTACGCGGCGCTCCCGCCGATGCGTCGCGTCCGGTTGGAGGCGCTCGAGAAGTCGACCGAGGCGCGGCGGATCGTCCTGCGCAGCCTCAACTCGGCGGAGGTCGCCGACTTCCTCCACCGGCGCGACCCGCGCCGGCTCTACTCGGACGAGGAGATCGCCCGCCGGTTCTCCGAGACCGGGGGGAACCCGCTCCTCCTCGAGCAGATCGACCGCCGCGACTCGGCCCCGGCGCCCGCGGGGCGCGGCAGCCCCGCCGCGCTCGGGGAGGTCGAGGAGCGGGCGCTCGCCGTCGCGTCGGTCGTCGGACCGGAGGTCCCGTTCGCGGTACTGCTGAAGGCGAGCGGGGACGAGGAGGAGCCGCTGGCGGAGGCGGTCGACGCGCTCGTCGGGCGCGGCCTCCTCCTGGAGCGGCCGGGGGAGCTCCTGTCGTTCGCGGACGACCGGTACCGGGAGGAGACGTACCGGCGGCTGACGGCGAGCCGGCGCCGGCTGCTCCACCGCCGGGTCGGCGAGGCGCTCGAAGAACGCGGCGCCGGCGACTTCGCGACGATCTACGCCCTCGCCCGGCACTTCTACTTGGGGAAGGTCGACGCGAAGGCGCTCGAGTACAACCGGGCCGCCGCCGAGATCGCGGAGCGCGCGTCGGCGCCCGAGGCGGCCCGCGAGCACCTGGAACGGGCGCTCGACTGCTTCCGGCGGATCGCGCCGGACGACTGGTCGGGCGAGACGGAGCTCGTCCTCGCCCTCGCCCAGCAGATCGGTCACGCGGGGAAGCTCCAGCAGGCGGAGGAGCTCCTCCGTGGCCACCTCGCGCGCAAGGGGCTCGCGAAGCGGCTGCCGCCCGAGGTCGTCGCGCTCCTCGAGCTGTACCTCGCGCGGATCGAGACCGATCGCGGCGACTGGAAGGTCGCCGAGCGGACGACCGAACGGATCGCGAGGTCGGTCGACCTCACGGCCCATCCGCCGGTCGGCGTCGTCCTGCACCGGCTCCGCGGCGAGGCGCTCTACTACCTCGGCCGGTACCCCGAAGCGCTCGCGGAGCACACCGAGGAGCTTAGGATCGCCCGCGCCTCCGGCAACGAGCGGGCCGCCGAGCTCGGCCGCTCGCGCCGGGCGAACGTCCTCGCGATGATGGGCCGGTCGGCGGAGGCGCTCGACGAGGGGCGGGCCGCCGCCGAGGCGCTCGAGCGGCTCGGCGACCTGCGCGAGGCGGCGCACGCGCGGATGTTCGTCGGCGTCGTGATCGCCGGCCGCCGGGACGGCCCGCCCGCGCACGACGCGGCGATCCGCGAGCTCCGCGAGGCGGTCCGTCTCGCCGAGCGGGCACACGACCAGCGGCGCGTCGGGTGGGCGCTGTTCAACGAGGCAGACCTCCTGCTCGACGCCGGCCAGCCGATCCTCGCCGTCGAGCAGAACGCCCGGTCGCGCCAGATCTTGGAGCAGATCGGCGACCGGTTCGGGCTCGTGCAGTCGATGATCGTCGCCGGGAAGATCGCCCTCCACCAGGGCGAGTTCGACCGGGCGGAGGCGGACCTGTTGGAGGCGTACCGGCTCGTCCGGGAGCTGAAGGCGCCCGCCGACGAGGTCGACGTCGTCTTCCGGCTCGCCGAGCTGTCGTACGCGCGGGGGGACCGGGCGAGCGCGCGGCGCCGGGTCCGCGAGCTC
>JASHXM010000133.1 GCA_030043545.1 Thermoplasmata archaeon
CCTCCTCGAGCTCGCGGACGGCGGTCGCGGCGAGGGTGTCGTCTGCGTCGTCCGTCCGGCCGCCGGGGAGGGCGACATCGCCCGAGGCCGGGTCCGACGGATCGCGGCTCCGTTCAATGAGGAGCAGTTCCGTCCCGCGGAGTCCGTCGCGGAGCACGAGAGTGACGGCCGCGCCGGCCGTCGACCTCGGGGGCGCCAGCACCGGATACGCGTCGGTCCACTCCCGAGCCGAACGCCGGGCGGGCGCTCCCTCGGGGACCGACGGTCCCCTCATTTCTGCCAGTCGTAGGAGACCTTGCCCTGGACGACCGACCGGTCGACGTTGTGTTCGGCCGAAGCGCCGACGAGCCGCTCCAGCGCGGCGACCCGACGCCGCAGCTCCTCGACTTCGCGGATCAGGAGATCGAGCTTCGTCTGGAGGTCGGCCGGCGGATTCGACTGCATCACCGTCGCATCGACCGGACGGGAGATAAAATCCCCGGCGGGCCCTGCCTACGGGGTCCGGGGGGACTCGAGCGGGTCGACGAACCCGGCGATCGCCTCGGCGAGCTCCCGGGGGCGTTCGAGCGGGACCATATGGCCCGTCTGGGCCAGGATGCGGATCTGGGCGCCGGGGATCGACTGCCGCAGGATGCGCCCGTGCGCCGCGTCGATCAGCGCATCGTCCATCGCCTGGACGAGGAGGACCGGGACGGCGACCGACCCGACGCGGGCGCGCTCGTCGAACCGGTCGACCGCGTGGGTCCAGCCCCGGATCGGCGCGGGATCGAGGTGGGCGGCCGCCTCGCGGACCCGGTCGGCGAGGTCGAGGTGAGCCTCGATCCAGTCCGGGTAGTACAGGTCCTTCAGCAGTCGCAGGGCGTACGCGTCCGGTCCTTCCTTGGCGTACGTCTCGGCGAGCCGGTCGGTCATCGACCGGGTGTGGGCATCGGTGTACGCACACCCGCTCACCATGGTGAGACTGCGCACGCGGTCGGGTCGATCGAGCGCCGCCCGGAGCGCCAGCATCGCGCCCCCGCTGAAGCCGACCCAGTGGGCCGCCGGAACGGCCCGGGCGTCGAGGAACGCGAGGACGTCGGCGAGCAGCTCGTCGAACGCGTACGTCGAGCCGGGCGGCGCCGGAGTGTGGCCATGCCCCCGGAGGTCGACGGCAAGGACGCGGTGGCTGCGCGCGAGATCCGGGACGACCGCGTTCCAGAGGCTTCGGTCCCCTCCGACCCCGTGGAGGAGGAGCAGGACCGGCCCGGAGCCCTCCTCGTGCGCGGCGAGCGTCGCCGGGATCGGGGCCGCAGCCATTCGCGCGCCCGGCCGTCCGCCGCTCAAAACCTCTTTCCCCGGCGCGTCCGAGGGACTAAATACGGCGCCGGCGGTGGAACCGTTCCGATGGCGCGCGGCGTGATGCTGATGAGCGGGGGGATCGACTCGCCGGTCGCCCTCCACTACCTCCTCCGGCAGGGGCACGAGGTCGTTGCGGTCCATTTGGACAATCGGCCGTTCACCGACGACTCGCCGCTCGGCAAGGTCGTCGACCACCTCACGCTCCTGAGGACGCGCTACCACCAGCCGATCCCGATGTACGTCCTGCCGCACGGCCCGACCCAGGTGACGCTGATGCGGAACACCGACCGCCACGTCGGCTGCGTCCTCTGCCGCCGGTTCATGTGGCGGTCGGCGGAGCGGATCGCCGAGCGTGAGGGGGCGACGTTCCTCGCCACGGGGGAGGCGCTCGGCCAGGTCGCATCGCAGACGCTCACCAACATGCGCACGGCCACCGCGGCCGTTCACCTGCCGATCGTCCGCCCGCTCATCGGGTTCGACAAGCACGAGATCGAGACGGTCGCGAAGGAGATCGGGACCTACGAGATCTCGACGCGGCCGGGCGTCTGCTGCCAGGCGGTCCCCGACCGGCCGGCGACACGATCGAACCTGATCCAGATCCTCGGCGAGGAGCAGCGGCTCGACGTCGACCAGATGGTCGACGACTGCGTCCGGCGCGCCGTCGTCCTCTGAGATCCGCCCACCGGGGTCCCGATGGGAGCCGCCGTCGACCGCTACCGGACCCTCCGCCTCTGCGCGAACGGGGGCGGCTACGAGGCGGTGCCGAACCGGGAGGACCGGGTCGACCTCCCGAGGCTCCGTGACGCGCTGGCGGGGTCGGGCGTGGAGGTCGTCGACGCCCGCGTGATGCTGATCGCCCGCCTGGAGGCCGAGACGACGATCTCCCAGCGCGGCCGGATCTTGATCAAGACCCCGGATGTCGCGCTCGCGCAACGCACGCTCGCCCGGCTCCTGGGGGTGCTCGACACCGTCTCCGCGTCGGGCTCCGCCCGGTCGTCCCGTTCAGGTTAAGGGCCGTCTCCCGGTATTGACGGCGTGGTCGGCGCGCGCGAGACGTGGGTCGTCGGGGCGGCGTCGAACCGCTTCGGGAAGAGCGCGGAGACGGCCCGGGAGTCGGCGACCCGGGTCGCGCTCGAGGCGATCCGCCGGTCCGGCCTCGCGCCGAAGGACATCGGCCACACGTTCGTGGCGAACTGCTTCGGCCTCGCCGAGCACCAGGCGCACGTCGGGCCGCTGATCAACAGCGGGCTCGGGATCCCCGAGGT
>JASHXM010000134.1 GCA_030043545.1 Thermoplasmata archaeon
GCAGTCGCCCCGCGTGGCCGTACGCGCGCTCCAAGGAGGCACCGGCCTGCCCTGGCACCGGGTCGTGGCTGCCGGAGGACGGATCGCCCTCCCGGACGACGCGGGCCGAGAGCAACGTCTCCGCCTCGCGACCGAAGGCGTCGCTTTCTCGGGCGGTCGAGTCCGAATGGCGGAACACCAGTGGAGGCCGAGGTCTCAACGACCCGGACGCCGCACGAAGCGCACCGACGGGCCGCCCCCTTGGCTCGAGCGCGACCGCGACTAGGCACCAGAGGTCGGCCCGGTCCTCGGGGCCGCGGCCGAAGCGTCCCGCCGGACCCTTATCCCCACCGGGAGTAGCCGACCGAACGGCCGATGGCGTACTTCGAGGACGTCGGGACGGTGATCTACGCGCCGATCGAGTTCATCTGGGCGTACCTGGTCTCTCCGCACCACGCCCCGGCGCACGCGAAGAGCGCGCGCGGTTTCACCGTCCGCGAGACCGCTGGCGCCACGTCCGTCGTGGCGTCCGAACGGCGCCTCGGCGGACGATGGTCGCCCGTGGTGAGCCGCACCACCGACTTTCCGCCGTTCTGCGTGCTGAACGAGGAGATCGAGGGGGAGTTCCAGGGCTCGAAGTTCGTCCTCGTCTACCGTCCGTCCGGCACGAAAACCCGGATCGACGTCTACGGCGATGTCCAGTCTCGAGGGTCGGAGCCCGCCGAGGCGAGGCGGACGTTCCTCCGGATGCTCGGCCAGGCGTACCGAGAGGACGCGGCCGTGATCGCCCACCTCCGAGAACGCAGCGAGCCCGAGTGAGCCCGGTGCGGCCGAAGCTCCGGGCGACCTGCGCCAATTCCCGAGCGTTCTGCTAACGAGGTGCCGGCGGCCCGCGCGTCGGGTCCGAGTTCGGTGATATCCGGGCCAGAAGATCGTCGATTCCGGGTCGGTAGTTCGAGAAGACGGGGCGCCAGCCGAGCCGCTGAAGTTTCTCGGACGACGTCGCCCGGGCGGCCGCGAGGTGCCGGGCGACGACCGGTCCATAGATCCGCTCGGCCTCCGCCGTCGAACAGGACGCCGGTCGATCGCAACCGATCCGGTCCGCGAGGTAGGCAGCGAACTCCCCCCACGGGCGGGGCTCGTCGTCGACGACGTTGTACACGTTCCCCGGCGCCCCCGCCTCGAGGACGGTCCGGAACGCCCGGCCGAGGTCGGGGAGCGAGACGAACGACCACGCGTTCGACCCGGACCCGATCACCCGATAGCTGTGGTCGCGCAGGGCCGTGAGCGTCGAGCGGAGCCACGAGCCATCGCCGTAGACCATCCCGGGCCGTACGATGCGCACATCGAGGTCCGTGAACGTCCTCGCGAGGAGCTCCGTCTCGTAGTTCGTCCGGGACTCGCCCTGAGGGTCGACTCGGCTCTCCTCGCGGATCGGTCCGGGCTGGTCCGCATACACCCAGTAGCCGGAGCCGACCACGAGCGTGGGTACGGACGCGAGACGCGCGGCGTCCGCGAGGTTCCGGCAGCCCTCGACACGCACCCGATGCGGAAGCTCCGGATCGCCGTGCTCGTCCCCCGGATTCGCGGCGACATGGACGATGGCTTGACACTCCGCGGCGGCAGCGCGTACTACCGCCGCATCGAGCACATCGCCGGCCACTGGCTCTCCGCCCAGTCGCTCGACCGAGGCGAGTCCGTCAGGAGAGCGCGTGAGGCCGCGGGCAACCCAGCCTCCCTCGACCAGCGCTTGGACGATCGCGCGCCCGAGGAAGCCGCCAGCCCCGGCGACCAGCACCGGCCCGCGCCGCGCACGCTCGCCCGCCATCGTCGACTCCGCGGGCACCATCGCGTCCGAGACGATAGCGGCAACGCGACGGCACCACCTGGGCCCCCGCCGGGTGGACGTGGGCAGCCGCGGCTTCGCTTGGCGGATCGGCGGAGCCGGACATGCGTGCGGCCTCCTCCGGCCGATGGCAGGGAGCGTTGACGAAGCCTCGAAGCTCAGTGCGATCGAGCGGGGGGCTGCCGCAAGGTCGCGGACTCGTCCTTCGCCGTCGGAGCCGTCCGGCCAACCTCCCGTTGGAGGAACTCGGCGGGAACCTCGAGGAGCCAGAAGATGTTGCCATCGGGGTCTTGGAACTTGGGCGCGCCCCCCGGGCCCCGACGGTTGGGAAGGTCGACCCACTTCACTCCGGCGGCGGTGAGCCGCTGGGTCCAGCCGGCGAGGTCGTCCGTCACGAACGCGATGCCGGTGTTCCCGGGCTCGACGGGCTCGATCCCCTCGCACAAATGGAGCACGAACCGGTCCCCGGGAGGCGCGACCATGACGGCGTGACCGCCGGCGCTCCCCACCGTATGGACGGCGAACCCGAGCTTTTCGTTCCACCAACGGGCGGATTCTTGGGCATTCGTCACCGAGACTGCGACATCCGCGAGTGCGAGCATCGTCGGACCTCGCCGGGGCACGGCTCGAGGGGGTTAAGGCGGCTCGAACGAGGTCCTGAAACGGCCGCCGTTCACGGGCTCGAGGCTTGTGCCGGTTTCCCCCGTTCGTCGCCGCGACGTCGGCGAGCCGCGCGGGACTGCCCGGACACCGACCGAGAGCCGGCCGGTCGTCGGGTCAGTGGGTACACGAACATTCGGTCGGCGACCGTCTCCGTGACCGCGCCCGTGGAGCGGTACAGGCCGACCGCCGCGGCGTTCGCAGGATCGGTGAAGACGAACACTTCCTCGAACCCGTGACGTCGACAGTACGCCAGGAGCGCCCGGACCAGCGCGCGCCCAGCCCCCCGACGACGGTGCGTCGGCGCGACGTCGATCTCGTACAGGAACATCTGCGGGCGAGCCGAGGCGATCTGGTTGAGCGCCGTGCCTCGAAGAAATCCGACCGCGCGACCGGAGTCGACGGCGAGAAACACCACGTTTCGCTCGTCCGCCAGGTAGGCCCATACCGCCTCCCCGACCGGAGGCGCGTCGAACAGCTCCGAGGCGGCGAGCAACCGCCCGGCGTCGCCCTCGCCAAGTCGGACGACCTTCACGGGACCCCCGAATGACCGAGTGGGGTTAACCGTCCGTCGGGGGTGCGGCGGCCGCGGCGAGCGCGCGACCGGCCGGGAGGTTCGTCCGCGCGGTCGCGGGGAAGCGATGTCCTTCTACGTGGTCGTACGCGGTCCGCTCGGATCGGGCAAGACGACGGTCGCGCGCCGGTTGGCCCGGTCGCTGCGCGGCGAGCGGGTATCGATCGACGCGATCCTCGACGCCCACGACCTCGAGCGATGGGAGCGGGGGTACATTTCCGAGTCGAGTTTCCGACGGGCCAACACGTTCGCGATCGAGCGGGCCCGGCGGGCGATGCGCGCGGGACGGCCGGCGATCCTCGACGGGAACTTCTACTGGCGCTCGGTGCTCGCGGACCTCGAGCGCCGACTGAGCGCGTCCCACGTTGTCCTCACCCTGGACGCGCCGATCTCGGTGTGTATCCGGCGGGACGCCGGTCGCCCGTCACCGCACGGTCCGGAGGCCGTGCGGGAGGTGTACCGCAAGACTACCTCGTTCGACTACGGTCGCCGCCTCGACGCACGCGGGTCGATCGATTCGGTGGTCCGGCGCGCGCTCGCCGCGGTGCGCACCGGTCTTCGACCCGGCGGGCAAGCCCTAAGAGCCGCCGCCGGGCTGCGAGCCCAAATCCGTCGGCGTCCCGCCGACCGAGCCCGACCGTGCACGAAGCCGTCCTCGCACCGAGCGCGTCGCCGTCGCCGGCCTCCGCGATCCTCTCGACGCGCGAGCTGACGCGGGATTTCGGCCGGGTCCGGGCGGTCGACCGGCTCACGTTCCACGTCGACGAGCGCGAGATCTTCGGCCTCCTCGGGCCGAACGGCGCCGGGAAGACGACGACGCTCAAGGTGCTCACGACCCTCCTCCCGCCGACCTCCGGATCGGCGGTCGTGGCGGGCCACGACGTCGCCCGAGAGCCGCGCGCGGTGCGACGCGCGATCGGCTACGTCCCGCAGCTGATCTCGGCGGACGCCCAGGTGACGGGGTACGAGAACCTCCTCGTCTTCGCCCGGCTGTACCAGATCCCTCGTCCGGAGCGGGAGGCCCGGATCCGCGAGGCGCTTCGGACCATGGGGCTCACGAACGTCGCCGACGACCTGGTCCGGGGCTACTCGGGCGGGATGATCCGCCGACTCGAGATCGCCCAGGCGATGATGCACCAGCCCCGGGTGCTGTTCATGGACGAGCCGACCGTCGGGCTCGATCCGGTCGCCCGCGACGCCGTCTGGGACCAGTTGCGGCGGGTGCGGTCGAGCTACGGGACGTCGATCATGCTCACGACCCACTACATGGAGGAAGCCGACCAACTGTGCGACCGGGTCGGCATCCTGCACCGCGGCCGTCTGGTCGCGCTTGGTCGGCCCGCCGAGCTGAAGGCGAGCCTCCACACCTCGGGCGCGGC
>JASHXM010000135.1 GCA_030043545.1 Thermoplasmata archaeon
GCGCGCGGGAGGGACGGTCGACGGCCGCGCGTCGGGCCCGTCGCACCACGTCCCCCGCGAGGCGGACCCCCGCTAAAAGGGTGCGGCGGCCGCCGGGAGGCGGAGCTGGCCCGTCCGCTCCGGGGAGCGGCGCCGGTCGCGCTCGGCGGGCGCGGGCGCTCCCCATCGGGCGAGGAGCGACGCCCGGTCGACGCCGAGCGGGGCGAGGAGCGTCTCGACCTCCCGGGCGAGGAGCTCCAGGTACGCCCCGACGTCGTACCGCTCCTCCCCGGTCAGGAGCTCGGCGGCCCGCACCCGCTCGACGTACGAGCGGCGGCGCCGGTCGACGATCACGAACTTGACCGTCTCGCCGGCGCCGCGCGTCGCGCCGGCGGCGGAGAGCTGGCGCAGCGCCGCGACCGAGTCGGTGAACGTGACGAACGCGTCGGGCGCCTTCCCGACCCGGTGGGCGATCAGGAGCTCCTCGACCGGCCACGCCCCGTCGGCGAGCCGTCGGGCGAACAGGTCGGTCCGCGCGAGCGCCCGCGGGAGGAGCGCCCGCACCCCGTCGGCGTCCCGCGCCGCGCGGAAGACGTCCAGGATCTCCGCCTCGCACTTGCGCACGAAGACGGTCGTGTCGTGCCGGCGGCCGCCGATCCCGCGGAGCTTGAACTCCCCGTGGTCGTAGAGGCCGTAGTACCGGTTCGGCACGCCGAGCCCGTGCGTCACCGCCGGCAGGAAGACGATCCAGCGGTACCGCCCCTCGTGCCCGAGCGGGAGGTCGAACCGCGCGCTCATCCGGCGGGCGAACGCGGCGGCGTCCGGCGGCCGCCCGGGGTCGGTCGGCGCGAGCCAGAGGGAGTCGACCATCCCGTGGACGGTCCGGTAGCCGGCCCGCTCCGCCTCCGCGACGAGCGTCGCGAGGAGCGCCCGGGCGTAGGCGTTGATCGCCTCGTGGCACTCGATCCGGCCGAACCGCGCGTTCCGGTACCCCTGGTAGCCGAACGCCGTGACGAGGACCCACTTGAGCATCTTCACCCGCCGCTGGTAGCGCGCCGACGCCGCGGCGGAGAGGCCCGGAGCGGCGCGCGCCGCCTTGTAGGCGAGCCGCCGGGCGAGCAACGGCGCGAGCGTCCGCGGGATGAGGCCGGTCCGCCGCGTGCACGACCGGTAGCCGAGCCCGGGGGCCCGCCGGGGGCTCCGGGGGCAGCACCGGCAGTCGAGCGTCTCCGCCGAGAGGTTCTCGCGGACCATGATGTGCGGGTAGAGGCTCGCGAAGTCGAACTCGTCGATCCCGTCGAAGACGCCGACCGGCGGGAGGAAGATCGCGCCGCCGCGGTCGGCGCGGACGAGCTGCGTCCCCGACCGGAACTCCTCGGGGCGGTTCTTCTTCCACGGCGCGTGCGCGCCGAGCCGGGCCGCCTCCGCGATCTCCATCGCGGTGAAGCAGGTGCCGGGCGACTGGCGCGCGACCGTCTGGAGCGACAGCCGGGAGAGGCGCGCGGCGTCGACGAGCCCGGCGACCGAGGCGTCGTCGTACAGGAACGAGTTCTCCCGGTCGATGTGGAACCGGCCCGGCAGCAGGTAGGCGGCGTCGCGGTGGAGGACCCGACCGTACGACTCGAACGCACCGGCCGGCCGGCTCGGGCGGAACGGGACCGCCTCCCGGCCGAGGACGAACTCGCTCGGCGGGAGGCCGAGCGCCGCGGCGCGGCGGTACAGCCACGGCAGGTCGAACGCATCGCCTCCCTCGGTGAGGAGAAGGTCCGGGTCGCGGCGACCGATCTCCGCGACGACCGCCCGGAGGAGCGGCTCCTCCGGCCCGTCGAGCGTCACGTCGCCGACGGCGACCGACCCGATCCGGCCGTCGACCGGCGGGACGTGCCCGCGACGGCTCCCCGCGAGCCGGACTTGGAGCCGGGCGGCGACGAGCGGCGGCGGCGCGTAGTCGATCGCCTCCGCCGGCTCGGTCGCGACGAGCGCCGACCCCCGCACGACGACCGGGGCGAACGGATAGAGCCCGTGCGCGAGGTAGTACAGCTGCGCCGGGGTGAGGTCGACGTCGAAGAGGGAGAACCGGACGTACCCGCCGAGCGCGTCGATCGACCGCGCGAGCGCGCGGCGCTCGGGGTTCCGCGCCGGGACGACCGAGAGGACCGGCCGGGGCCGGCGGTCGTAGAGCGACGGGCGGCCGGTCGTCCGCGCGACCGCGACGACCCGCGGGTCGTCCGCGAGCCGGCGCGCGAGCGCGTCCAGCTCGTCCGTCGGCCCGGTGACGAGGAACGGCGGCCGATAGTCGACCGCGCGGCGACGGACCCGGCCGCCGGCGCGCTCCTTCACCCAGAGGACGAGCGAGCGGCCGTCCCGGCTCTCGGTGATCTCGAGCAGCCAGGCGTCGGGGACCGACGCCCCGTCGCTCACGGACCGGGACGCCCGGTCCTCGCGCCCGGCTCCGGCGGCAGGCGCCGGGCCAGGTCCGTGAGGACGGAGAGGAGGATCGACTCGAGCAGATCCGGGCTCCCGACGTACGTCGCCTGGGCGGCGTAGCGGCGGGCGGCGGTCGTGAC
>JASHXM010000136.1 GCA_030043545.1 Thermoplasmata archaeon
GATCGAAGGTGCCCGCGTCGCGGTGATCGGCCGATCCGAGACGGTCGGTCGTCCGCTCGCCGCGCTGCTCTCCGGCCGGCTCCCGGGCGGGAACGCGACCGTGACCGTCGCTCACTCGAGGACCCCGCGTCTCGCGGAGGCGCTCGCCGGGGTGAGCACGATCTTCTCCTGCGTCGGTCAGCCGGGGCTCCTGACCCGGGCGGTGGTGCCGAAGGGCGCGCATGTCGTCGACGTCGGCCTGTCCTCCGTCCCAGACCCGGATCGTCCGGGGGCCGTCCGGGCAGTGGGCGACGCCGATCTCGGGTCGCTCGACGGGTGGGCGGAGTCGGTCACCCCGGTCCCCGGGGGGGTCGGTCCGGTGACCGTCGCTGAGCTGATGGCGAACGCCGTGCGCGCCTGGCAGTGGCAAACGGGAGGCGGCACCCCGTGACGGGTGGCCGCGGCGCCCCGCCGACGTTGCGGTGCCAGGACTGCCCGATGTGGTACGGGGCCGAGGACGGCGGGTGGGGCCCGTGCTCGATCAAGCACCGGCGCGGGGACGTCCGCTACCTGACGTGGGGCGGCCACGTCTGCGACGAGGACTACGTGCCGCCGACGCCGAGGGCGAGCCGCGCGGGATCGTTGAGCGGCGACCGCTCGACCTCGAGCGCGTCGGCCGTCGGGTACTCCTCGACCTCGAACGCGGGCCAGGCCAAGCGACCGGCCGCCCGCCGGAGGGCGTCGGGGGCGAGCTCGAGCCGCCGGCGGCGCGGGTCGAGCCGATAGCCGTCGGGGCCGACGCCCAGCCGCCGGACGACCCGTTGCGCCCACCGCGCCAGGTCCGCGGAGTCCCCCGCCTCGACGATCCCCAGGACGACCGTTCCGTCGGAGGTACGGTCGGCGAACTCCGGCGCCGTCCGCTCCGCGCGTCGCAGGAGCCGCTGGCGCAGCTGCACGCCGTCCTTGAACCGCGACGAGCAGTAGTGGACGGGGACGTGGAGTCGCATCTCGCGGACCAGGCGCTCGGCGACGGCGCGGCTGCCGCGCACGCCCCAACCGTTCCGCGGGTCGGTGCGGTACCCCCGGTCCCGCATCGCGGCCTCGTTCGTTTCCGAGAACTCGAGCTCGTTCAGGTTCACGAAGTCGACCCCGATCCGGTCGAGGGCGACCAGCAGCCGGCGCAGCTCCGCCTCCTTTTCGGGCAGGACCGGGATCTCCACGCCGCGTCGGATCCCCCACGTGGGGGCCGCCTCGAGCACGTCCCGGTAGGCGCCGCCGTGCGCGCCGAGGGGGCCCCAGAGGTAGTGCGGGATGTGGAGGCGGAACTCGTCGAGGCCGGCCGCCGCGAGCCGCTCGAGCTTCTCCGCGTTCGGCTCGTGCGTGTACAGATGGAGGTGGTGGGTCGGTCCGAACTCCCGCTTCAGCAGGCGGACGTAATGCTCGACCCGGTCGACGACGCCGAGCGGGTCGCCGCCGGTGATCCCCGTCCCCGCGGCCCCGATGGCGCGGGCCTCGTCGAGCAGGTCGGCGTCGCAGGTGATCCGCCGCTCGTTCGCGTAGGCGACGTCGATCTGGTTCCGGGTCGGCGACACCGGACAGTAGAAGCAGCGGAACCGGCAGACGCCCGTGACGAACAGCACCATCTTGCGCCCCTCCCCGCACTGGCTGCACGCCGGCGAGAGGGCGCCGCGGTGGGACGACGCCATCGGGAGTTGGACCAGGCCGCCGGTCCGCATCGGTAGCTCCGCGACCCCGGGCCCGGGGTAATAGGCTTTCCGCGGCGCCCCCGGGCAGGGGCGTCCCCGCCGATTGGTGGAGCATCGCCACCAAGTGGGGCGCGGGCCCCTGCGAGGCTTAGGTTCAAATCCCCCGCCCCGCTGGCCGCGCCGTCTTCGGAGGGTGCAGGTCGATGGAGATGCAGCCGGGGCAGATGGCGTACGACCGCGCGAGCACCGTCTTCTCGCCCGACGGGCGGCTGTTCCAGGTCGAGTACGCGCTCCAGGCGATCCAGATGGGCGGGACCGCCGTTGCGGTCACGTACGACGCCGGGATCGTCTTCGTCGCGTTCCGCAACCTGCCCGTGAGCCTGCTCGCCGAGGCCGGCTCGATCGAGAAGAGCTTCGCGATCGACACCGGGCTGGGGTGCGTGACCGCGGGGCTGATCGCCGACTCCCGGGTGCTCGTCGAGTTCCTGCGGGTCGAGGCGCAGCGGCACCGCCTCTCCTACGGAGAGGCGGTCCCCTACACGGTCCTGGGGCACTCGCTCGGGACGCTCCTCCAGCAGTACACCCAGTTCGGCGGAACGCGGCCGTTCGCGGTGTCGCTCCTGCTCGGCGGTTTCCAGGGCCGGACCCCCGGTCTCATCGAGCTCGACCCGAGCGGCGCGACGATCGGCTGGCGGGCGTACGCGATCGGCCGGAACCGCCGGGCCGTCGCCGACTTCCTGGAAGAGAAGATCCCCGAGAAGCTCACCGAGGAGACCGCCTTCAAGCTCGCCGTCCAGGCGGTCGCCGAGGGGTCGCCGACCCCGTTCCAGCCGGAGGCGCTCGACGTGGCGATCCTCGAGCCCGAGATGGAGCTGCGCCGCCTCGCGAACGCCGACGTCGCCCGCCGCGTGCAGGGGATGTCGTTCATCGGCTCGCCCGACCGCAAGCCCGCCTCCCGCTGAACGGAGGACCGCGTGGCGCCCCGTCGCCGACGGGCCGCCTCGCGAGGGACGCTGCGGTTCTCCCCGGACGACGCGCGCGCGATCCTGGCGTACGATCGGGCCGTCTACGACCGGTACCTGCGTCGCGTCGCGCGGATGCCGTGGCGCGAGGCGAAGCGCGACCGGGGGACCGGGCACGGCTCGTACTTCGACACCCTCCTGCACATCGTGCACCCGGCCGAAGCGTGGCTGCTGATCCTTCCGGACGGCGACGTCGGCCCGACGCTCGAGCAGCGGTTGGACGATCCCACGCGGTGGCCGACCGATCTGCCCGGCCTGCGCCGATACGCCGCGCGGGTCTGGTCGGACATCGACCGGTGGGCCGCGGACCTCACCGACCGCTCGCTCAGCCGGCCGGTGAGCGCCCCGTGGATGACCGGCCGGTTCACGATCCGCGACGCGATCCTGCAGGCGACCTTCGAGCAGGC
>JASHXM010000137.1 GCA_030043545.1 Thermoplasmata archaeon
CCCGTTCACCATGATCGAGCCGGAGCGCTGGTTCGGGACCCAGCCCGAGAGCGTGCCGATGGAGTAGCCGTACGTCCCGTTCGGCGCGGTGTATCCGATCGTGTAGCCGGTCGACGAGAGCGTGATCGAGTTGAACGTCACCGACCACGTCATGCCGGATGGGAGACCGGACTCGGTGAACTCAACCGCGTACGTCACCTGCGAGAACGAGATCGAGACGGAGAGCGCGGCCCCGTGGACCGTCGCCGTGCCCGAGGCCGGGGTCGGTGCGTAGCCGGGGACGAGGTCGATCTTGTACGGGAAGCTGCCGTTCGGTTCGGTGAAGGCGATCGACGTGCCGGTCGAGTTCGTCGGGACGCCGTTGAGCGTCACCGCCCACAGCGTGCCACCGGGGAGGTGGAGCTCGTTGAACGTGACGGTGTACGTCACCTGGGTGAACACGAGGGTCGTCTCCGCGACCGGCGAGCCCGAGACCGCGACCGTTCCGGAGTACGGGAGCGTCGACTGGTGCCAGCCCGAGATGTCGGTGATCGTGTACGTCGCCGTGCCGTTCGGCTGGGTGAAGTAGAGCGTGTCGGTGGCGCCGTCCGTCACGAGCGACTGGGTCTGACGGCCGACCGTCACCTGGAACGTGAGGCCCGAGGGGAGTCCGCTCTCCGAGAACGTCACCTGGTAGGTGACGCGGGAGTACTCGAGGGTCGGCTCGTCGAGCGACGCGCCGGTGATCGTGAGGCTGCCGCTCGGGGCGATCGTCCCCTGCGTCCAGCCGGCGATCCCCGTGATCGCGTAGGAGTACGTTCCGTTCGGGAGGCCGGACCACGACAGCGAATCGGTGACCCCGTTCGTGGTCAGGCTCTCCACGACCCCGTTCACCGTCACCTGCCACGTGAGCCCGGACGGGAGTCCGAACTCGGAGATCGTCACGGAGTAGGTGACCTGGGTGTAGACGAGGGTCGGCTCCGACACCGCGGCGCCCGAGACGCTGACCGACCCGGAGTAGTGGAGCGTCGTCTGGTGCCATCCCGAGATGTCGGTGATCGTGTAAGGAGTGCTGCCGTTCGGCGCCGTGAAGGCGAGGGAGTCGGTCCCGCCATCGGTCGTTAGCGACTGCGGGGTGCCGCCGACCGTCACCGTGAACGTCAACCCCGAGGGGAGGCCGCTCTCGGAGAAGCTCACCGGGTAGGTCACCTGAAGATAGTGGAGCGTCGGCTCCGTCACGGCCGCGCCGCTCACCATGATCGTACCCTTGTACGCGATCGTCGACTGGTGCCAACCCGACAGGTCGTCGATCTGGTAGTTGTACGACCCGTTCGGAACCACGAACCCGATCCCATCGGTCAGTCCGTCGGTGTAGTAGGAACTCGAGCCGCGTCCGAGCACGACGGTCCACTCGAGCCCAGCCGGCAGTCCAGTTTCGGAGAAGCTCACGGCGTACGTCCCCGCCGCGGGGCGGGGGCCGAACGCGACCGGCTGCGCCCCCGCGCCTCGGACCGCGACCGTGCCCGAGTCACGGAGCGCGGTGGAGGCGGAATGCCCCCCACTGGGGAGCGCCGCCCCGGCGCCGCCAATGACGGCGACGGAGGAGGCGAGCATCGCGAGAACGATCACCCACGCGGCCGTGCGAGAGCCGGGGAAACGCGTCACACCGGCGCGAAGGGTTACGCGCTACATAATCTTGCCCAAACCACCCTTGGCGACGCCCGACGGGTGGCGGATAACCGGGCGCCCCGGGAGCGCCGGCCCGTCCCGCAGATCTGGCCCGGAAAGGCAGGCCGGGGCGTTACCCGGCCGCCAGCGACCCTTTAAGTTACCTAGGTTCATGGAATTACCTGAGGTTACCATGTCCGACCCTCTCCGCTCCATCGACCGCCGCTTCCCGGGCGTCCCCACGCTCGAGGGCGCCGGGGTGCGTCTTCGCCGATCGTTCTCCAACAACGAGGTGCCGCTGTTCGACCCGTTCCTGCTGCTCGACCGGTTCGGCTCCGCGAACCCCGAGGAGTACCTCGCGGGGTTCCCGTGGCACCCGCATCGCGGGATCGAGACCGTCACCTACGTGCTCGACGGTCGCGTGGCGCACGGCGACACCCTCGGCAACTCCGGCGTGATCGGGCCGGGGGATGTCCAGTGGATGAACTCCGGGAGCGGGATCGTCCACCAGGAGATGCCCCAGCGCAGCGCGAACCCGTACCTCGCGGGGTTCCAGCTCTGGGTGAACCTGCCGGCCGCGGAGAAGATGAGCGTCCCGGCCTACCGGGGGCTCTCGGCCCCCGAACTGCCGGTCGTGCCGACCGACGCGGGCGGTTCGGTCAAGGTCGTCGCGGGGATATACGGCGGCGTTGAGGGCCCGGTCCGTGGGATCCCGGTCGACCCGACGTACTTCGACGTACGCCTAGCCCCGGGCGAGCGGTTCGACTGGTCGCCGCATGCCGGGTATACTGCGTTCGCCCACGGCATCGACGGCGCAGGCGGTTTCGCCGGGCCCGACGCGGGATCGGTCGCCCCGGGAGAGACGGTCCTGCTGGGACCCGGCGGCGGAGTCCGTGCGACGGCCGGCCCCGACGGCTGGCGGTTCCTGCTCGTCTCGGGCCGGCCGCTCCACGAGCCGGTCGCCTGGTACGGGCCGATCGTGATGAACACGCGCGAGCAGCTCGCCGAGGCGGCCCGCGAGCTCCGCTCCGGCGACTTCGTCAAGCACCGCCGACCGGTCGTCGAGGAGTGACGTCGGCCGGCGGGGCGCTCAGGAGCGCGCCAAAGCCGAGGCGGAGCACTCGGATCGAGCGGTCGAGCTCGGCGACCGAGAGCGACTCGCGCGCCGTGTGGTCGAGCCGCGCGTCGCCCGGTCCGTACGCCGCCCCGGGGACGCCCCACGCGGCCGCGACGACGTTGAGGTCCGACGTGCCGGCCTTTCTCCAGACCGTCGGGCGCGCCCCGCCCTCGCGGATCGCCCCGAGGAGCGCGCCGACGACCGGGTTGGCGGTCCCGCCGTCGTACGGTTCGGCGACGGAGAGCTCTCGAAGGCGGGGCGGGGGATCGC
>JASHXM010000138.1 GCA_030043545.1 Thermoplasmata archaeon
CGGGCGTGTACGATTCTTCGGCGCTCCCGATCGCGACGATCAGCTCCGGCGCGGGTCGCGCGGAGACGATCGCCCGGACCAAGCCGAGATGGCCGGCATGGAACGGCTGATAGCGGCCGACCAGAAGGCCCCGCACGCGCGGGGACATCACTCCGGGCTCAAATCCTCCACGTCGTCCAGGAACTCGTCGATGTGCGGGCACCGCGCCGTGAGGTAGTGCCGGCAGTGCTCGCACCACTTGTCGTTCGACGCGGTGGCGAGCTGGCGGTTGAACTCGTAGCACGGTCGGTCGAAGAACTTCTGCTCCTCCTCCTCGGCCGCCGCGGGCGACGGGCGGAGGAGATCCGGCGGGTGGAACGACGGCCGCGGCGCGCCCTTCACGAGCCCGCCGGGCGTCCGGGGACCGGGGGCGGGGCGCCGGCCGCCCGAGGCTCCTCGCCCGAGCCTTTCGTGGCGTAGACCATCGCCGCGAGCCGCTCGAGCAACGACTCCTTCTTCGTCCCCGCGCCGACGAGGGCGTACTTGAGCACGTCGCGGAGCGTGCCGACGGGGATCACCTCGATCGTGCCCCGGTAGCGGGTCTCGAGGACGAGATCGTCGAGGTTATCGGCCGGGATCAGCACCCGCCGGATCCCCGAGTCGGCGGCCGCCTCGACCTTGGCGGTGACCCCCCCAACCGGGAGCACCTGGCCCCGGACCGACAATGAACCGGTCATCGCGACCGACTGGTCGACCGGCACGCCCTCGAGCGCGCTGATCACCGCCGTCGCGATCGAGACCGACGCGCTGTCGCCTTCGACGCCGTCCGACGTCCCGACGAACTGGATGTGGATGTCGTAGCGGGAGATGTCCTCGCCCGTGTACTTCTTGATGAGGGCGCTCACGTTCTGGACCGCCTCCTTCGCGATATCGCCGAGCTTGCCCGTCGCCACGACCACGCCGCCATCACGCGTCTGCGCCGGCGTCACCTCGGCGACGATCGGTAGCACGATCCCGGAGAACTCCGACATGCCGGTCTGGGCGTTGATCGCGGCGAGTCCGTTCACGACCCCGACGGCCGCCCCCTCGGTCGAGAACATCCGGTACTCCTTGCGGCGCTCGATGTACCGGTCGGCGATCTGCTGCTCGAGCGAGCGACTCGCCCGCTTCGCGCGGACGACCTGTTCGGCGGCGACGATCGCGACCCCCTCCGAGAGGGCGATGTCCCCCGCGACGCGCACCAGGCCGCCCAGCTCGCGGAGGCGGAGGGTCAGCTGACCGGAGCGACCGGACCGGCGCTGCGCCTCGCGGATCACCTCGAGGATCGCACCGCGGTCGAAATGGGGGATCTTCTTGTCCTTCACCACCTCTTGCGCGACGAACCGGACGATCTTCATCCGGTTCTCCGGCGTGTCGGGCATCGTCGTCTTCACGTACAGCTCGTAGCCGTACCCCCGGATCCGCGACCGCAGCGCCGGGTGCATCGTCTGCACGCTGTCGACGTTCCCCGCAGCCACGAGGACGAAGTCGGACGGAACCGGCTCGGTCTTGACCATCGCGCCGGCGGAGCGCTCCGACTGACCGACGATCGGGAACTTGCGTTCCTGGAGCGCCGTCAGGAGCGAGTGCTGGCTCTCGATCTTGAGCAGGTTGATCTCGTCGACGAACAGGACGCCGCCGTTCGCCTTGTGGATCGCGCCGACCTCGACCCGCTCGTGGGGCGGCGTCTCGAGACCGCCCGACTGGAACGGGTCGTGCTTCACGTCGCCGAGCAGCGCCCCGGCGTGCGCCCCGGTCGCGTCGATGAACGGCGGCTTCTCGTCCGGCGTGTGCGCGACGAGCAACTTCGCCACTCCCGGACCCGAGTCGCTGCGTCCCCCCGACAGGCGGACCAGGACGTACAGCACGACGACGATCAGGATCCCGAGCAGGAGGGCGGTGAGGTCCTTCCAGACGACCGTGATGTAGACGGAGAGCCCGAGCACGAGCAGCGCGAGGAGGACGAACAGGATCGTCCGCTGCTCCTTCTTCTGCGCCGCCTCGAGCTTCTGGGCCGCGACGATCTCCTTCCCTTTCCCGGCGGGGACGACCCGGATCTTCGGCTCGTTCGCGTCGTCCGAGTTCGGGTAGGCGAGGATATCCTGGAGCTGCTCCTTCGGGAGGAAGTCGACCATCGCCCGGGCGAGCATGCTCTTGCCCGTGCCGGGTTCGCCGATCAGGATCATGTGGCGCTTCTGGGTCGCCGCCTTGCGGGCGACCTCGACCGCCTCGTCCTGCCCGATCACCTGGTCGAGCAGCCGGGCCGGCACCTCGACCTGAGCGGTCGACTGGTACGGGAGCCCGCGGGCCCACGTCTCCAACTCGCTCGCGGCCGGGGCGTCACCCGTAGACCCGGACGGTGTTCCCGCACCCTGTGCCATGTCGGCGCCTGAGCCCGGCCCGTCGGGCTGCTACGCCGTCAAACTAAGCGGGGGATTGTATAAATGGTCTAGGTCAACCGGGGACCACCGGCGGCGACGACGGCCCGCCGGAGCGGCCGCCCAGCGCCCGAGCGTGCCGGTCGTTATCTATCGAGCCGGGCTCCTCGGACCGGGGGTCGCGGTGACGGTCCGCCTGGAGGGGAAGCCGGTCGCCGAAGCCGTCGACCGCGCGAGCCGGGCGGCGATCGCGTCGCGGGGGTCTCGGCCTCCGCCGTCGCTGGCGAGCGTCCACCGCGGGGAGGAGACCCCGTTCCGGTTCTACCTGAAACGGCAGGCCAAGGCGGCGGCGGCGCTCGGGATCTCGTTCCAGGACGTCGCGCTCCCCCCGGGCGGGGGTCCCGACGCCCTGGTCGCCCGCCTGCGGGAGCTCGATCGGAGTCCGGAGGTGCACGGCGTGATCGTCGAACACCCCCTGCCGGCGCCGTACGACTTCTGGGCGGCCGTCGAGTCGCTGCGTCCGGAGAAGGACGTCGACGGGGTCGGCGTCCACAGCCTGGGACGGCTCGCGGTCGAACGGCCCCTCCACGTCCCCGCGGTCGCGCGCGCCGCGATCGGCATCGCCCAGCACTATGCGCTCCCGATCGAAGGCGCCCGCGTCGCGGTGATCGGCCGATCCGAGACGGTCGGTCGTCCGCTCGCCACGCTGCTCTCCGGCCGGCTCCCGGGCGGGAACGCGACCGTGACGATCGCTCACTCGAGGACCCCCCGTCTCGCGGAGGCGCTCGCCGGGGTGAGCACGATCTTCTCCTGCGTCGGTCGGCCGGGGCTCCTGACCCGGGCGGTGGTGCCGAAAGGCGCGCATGTCGTCGACGTCGGCCTCTCCTCCGTCCCGGACCCGGATCGGCCGGGGGCCGTCCGGGCGGCGGGCGACGCCGATCTCGGGTCGCTCGAGGGATGGGCGGAGTCGGTCACCCCGGTCCCCGGGGGGGTCGGTCCGGTGACCGTCGCCGAGCTGATGGCGAACGCCGTGCGCGCCTGGCAGTGG
>JASHXM010000139.1 GCA_030043545.1 Thermoplasmata archaeon
GACCGGTGCATCGGCCCTCGGGGACGACTCCCCGACGGCCTCGGCCTCCTCGGCGCGGAACTCGGCGCCGACCCGGCTCACCGGCTGGACCCCCTCGTGCTTCAGGAACGCTCCCCACTCCTTCGCCAGCAGGTCGAAGCCGCGTCGGAGCGGATCGCCGGCCGGCAGACGCTCGGTCGCCGCTCGCGCGGCCTCGAACGCTTCGAGGATCGGGAGCAGCTCGCGCAGCAGGGCGCCGCGCGTCTGGCGGTTGAGCGACTCCCGGTCCCGCTCTGCGCGGCGGCGGTAGTTCTCGAAATCCGCGTACAGGTACTTGAACCGAGTCTCCCAATCCTCGGCCGGCTCGGCGGGGACCGGGGCGGCCGTCGACTCGGCCGGAGGCGTTCCGGACCTCGACGTTCCGTCCTTCCCCTCGTCGTCCATCGGTCCCCGGTGAGGAGTGGGAGTGGCGATATTAGCGCTATCGCCGGGCCCGAACCGAGCGGGTGACCGCGGCCGGCCGGGCGGCCCGGGGCGCGGTCCGATCCGGGCCGGGAATCGAGATCCCCGGGGGGCCGGAGCGCCGCCGAATTCGGACTCCGGCACCGGTCGATTTTCCTCCCGGGCCCAAGCGTTATAACGCGAGGCCGGCTCGTTCTCGTCGCGCGGCGTACGCCGCCGATTTCCGATGGTCGGCAACACCGTTCCGGTCGCCGCGTACGACGCGAGCTCGATCCAGATCCTGGAGGGGCTCTCGGCGGTCCGGAAGCGCCCCGGCATGTACATCGGGTCGACCGACGCGCGGGGCCTGCAGCAGCTGGTCAACGAGGTCGTCGAGAACTCGATCGACGAGGTGCTCGCGGGGGCGTGCACCGAGATCGCGCTCACGCTCCACGCGGACGGCTCCTGTTCCGTCCGGGACAACGGCCGGGGGATCCCCGTCGAGAACCATCCCAAGTACAACCGCCCCGCGCTCGAGATCGTGATGACCGTCCTCCACGCCGGTTCGAAGTTCGACCGGGCGACGTACAAGGTGTCGGGAGGACTCCACGGGGTCGGCGTCCACGTCGTCAACGCGCTCTCCGAGTGGTGCGAGGTGCGGGTCCGCCGGGACGGACACGAGTACTTCCAGCGGTACGAGCGGGGGGCGCCCGTGGCGCCCGTCGCCGTCGTCGGGCCCGCCGAGGAGACCGGGACCGACACCCGGTTCAAGCCGGACGGCACGATCCTCGAGACGACCGCGTTCGACGTCGAGACCGTCCGCCGTCGGCTGAAGGAGCTGTCGTTCCTCAACGCGGGGGTCGCGATCCGGTTCCGCGACGAGCGGTCGGGCGCCGACGAGATGTTCCACCACGCGGGCGGGATCTCCGAGTTCGTCGAGGACCTCAACCAGGCGACGACGCTCCTGTTCCGGCCGCCGATCTACCTCCACGCAAAGCGCGACACGACCGACATCGAGGTCGCGCTCCAGTACAACGACGGCTACAACGACACCTCGCTCGCCTTCGTCAACAACATCCACACCCCCGACGGCGGCACCCACGTCATCGGGCTCCGCGCCGCGCTGACCCGGACGTTGAACGACTACGCGCGGACCCGGGGGCACCTGAAGGCCGACCAGGACGGCTTCACCGGCGAGGACGTCCGCGAGGGGCTCGCGAGCGTCCTCTCCGTGAAGGTCCTCGAGCCGCAGTTCGAGGGCCAGACGAAGGCGCGGCTCGGCAACTCCGAGGTGAAGGGCCAGGTCGAGAGCGCCGTCAACCAGACGCTCGCGGAGTACTTGGAGGAGCACCCGGCGATCGGGCAGACGCTCGTGGCGAAGGCGCTCCAGGCGGCGCTCGCCCGCGAGGCCGCGCGCAAGGCCCGCGAGCTGACGCGGCGGAAAGGGCTGCTCGACGGCGGCGGCCTTCCCGGCAAGCTCGCCGACTGCCACTCGCGCGACCCCGCCGAGTGCGAGCTGTTCGTCGTGGAGGGGGACAGCGCCGGAGGCACGGCGAAGCAGGGGCGTGACCGGGAGTTCCAGGCGATCCTCCCGCTCCGCGGGAAGATCCTCAACGTCGAGAAGGCCCGGCTCGACAAGATGCTCCAGAACGACGCGATCCGATCGCTGATCACGGCGATCGGAGTCGGGATCGGCGAGGAGCAGGACCTGGCCCGGCTCCGGTACCACAAGATCATCCTGATGGCGGATGCGGACGTCGATGGGGCGCACATCCGGACCCTCCTGCTGACGCTGTTCTACCGGAAGATGCCGCTGCTGATCTCGGAGGGCCGCGTGTACATCGCCCAGCCGCCGCTGTACCGGGTCCAGAAGGGGTCGAAGGTGACGTACGCGTACTCCGACGACGAGCGCGACCGGGTCGTCGCCGACGCGGGCGGCACGAAAGGGGTGACGATCCAGCGGTACAAGGGGCTCGGCGAGATGAACGCCGAGCAGCTCGCCGAGACGACGATGCGCCGGGGCGAGCGCACGCTTCTCAAGGTGACGATCGAGGACGCGGCCCGGGCGAACGAGCTGATGCAGATCCTGATGGGCGAAGAGGTCGAGCCGCGCCGCGACTACATCGAGCAGCACTCGCTCGAGGTCAAGAACCTCGACATCTAGACCGCGCTCCCCGGATCCGAAACGGCCCCCTACCTCCGACCCGCGGTCGCACTGGGTATCTGCCCTTCGGCGGCTTCTCGTCGTGCCGCGGGCGCGCGATCGCCCGACGGCGATCGGTACACCGAGGTGTAGGAAGCATGCCCGACGAATGCGCCGACTGCGGGGCGACGTTCGGCTCCCCCGCGGATCTCGTGCGGCACCTCCAGAAGAAGCACGCGGGCGGCGACGCGGCGGCGAGCCTCGCGATGAACCCCGAGGCGGGGACGCCCGGGGTCGTCTGCGCCCTCTGCGGCGCGCGCTTCGCCACCCCACCCGAGCTCGCCCGTCACAACCTGGGACCTCACGTCCGGGCGTTCCCCGGACGGCCGCGATCCACGACGGCGTGACCGAATCGGGGCGCGCCTGGCCGGGAGGGGAACGGCTTATCGCCGCTCCCCGGTAGCGACCGCCGTGGGCGCTCCCGCCGCGGCGCGGCCGCTCGTCGTGCGGGACGCGCTCCTCGTCACGCAGGATCCCGGCCGGCGGGTCGTCCGGGGCGACCTGCGGGTGGAGGGAGGCCGGTTCGTCCACGTCGGCCCGTCCGCGCCGCGCGACGGCGCGGAGGAGGTCGACGGGCGCGGCTTCGCCGCCGTCCCCGGGTTCGTGAACGCCCACACGCACGTCGCGATGTCGGTGCTGCGCGGGATCGCCGACGACCGCGAGCTCGCCGGATTCCTCGACGTGCTGTTCCGCGTGGACGCTCGACGGACCGAGGCGGACGTCGAGGCGGCGGCCCGCGCGGGCGTCGCCGAGATGCTGCTCGGCGGCACGACGTCGTTCCTCGACCTGTACTACTTCGAGGACGGCGTCGCGCGGGCGGTCCAAGCGCTCGGCGCCCGGGCGTTCTTGGGCTGGGCGGTGCTCGACGCCGATAAGACGACCCAGAAGGGGCTCCCGCTCGACAACGCGGCCGCGTTCATCGACCGGTGGCGCCACCACCCGACGATCACGCCGCTCGTCGCCCCGCAGGGGGTGTACGTCTGCGGACGGGAGACGATGCTCGGGGCGAAGGCGCTCGCCGAACGCACGACCGGCCTCGTCCATCTTCACCTCTCGGAGACCCGGCGGGAGGTGCACGAGCACGAGGCCCGGACCGGGCGCCGACCGGCGGCGTGGCTCGAGGAGATCGGGTTCTTCGGACCCGGGACGATCGCCGCGCACGCCGTCTGGCTGACCGGGGCGGAGATCGCCGCGCTCGGGAAGCACCGCGTCGGGATCGCCCACTGTCCGTCGTCCAACCTCAAGCTCGCGTCGGGGGGCGTCGCGCCGATCGTGGAGCTCGCCGACGCCGGCGCGGTCGTCGGGCTCGGGACCGACTCGGTCGCGAGCAACAACTCGCTCTCCATGCTCCGCGAAATGCACGTCGCCGGGCTGGTCCAGAAGAACCAGCGGTGGGACGCCGGGGTCGTGCCGGCCCAGCGGCTGCTCGACCTCGCGACGGTCGAGGGGGCCCGCCTGCTCGGCCGGGCCGACTCCTTGGGCTCGCTCGAGGTCGGCAAGCGGGCCGACTTCTCGCTGTTCCGGCTCGACCACCCGACCCTCGTTCCCGCGCGTCCCGAGGCGATCGTTTCCCACCTCGCCTACTCGGCCGAGCCCGAAGCGATCGACTCCGTGTTCGTCGACGGACGCCCGGTCGTCCGGGGACGGCGCCTTGCGACGGCCGACTGGACGACGATCCGCGCCGGGGCCGAAGCGGCCGCGGAGCGGTTGTGGAGCGATCGCCCGTCGTAGCGGCCCGTCAGGGGGGGCGGGCGAGCGCCTCCACGAGCGCCCCCCGGAGGCGCGCGTACTCCGCGGGCGACGCCGGCGTCGCCAGCAGCTCGTCCAGGGCGCCGAGCGCCGAGGTCGGGCTCGGAGGCGGAAGGTCGAACACCGCGTCGATCTCAGGACGGTCGATCTGCACCGACACGGTCCCCTGGTGGAGGAAGCCGTGTCGGGTGAGGTGCTGC
>JASHXM010000140.1 GCA_030043545.1 Thermoplasmata archaeon
CGGTCAACTGGGAGGACGCGTACAAAGGCCCCAACGTGATGTGGCGCGTGCCGCGCAACATCCGGTGGAACGACAACGTCGTCGTCCGCGAGGACGAGACGGCGGTGTTCTACCGGGACGGGAAGGTCCTCGCCTACCTGGACCGGCCCGACCGGTACGCGCTCACGAGCCTGAACGCTCCGGTGCTCGGCAACCTCGTCAAGGAGCTCTCCGGGGTCCGGCAGGAGGCGGAGGTCTACTACCTCCAGCGGCGGATCTTCGACGGCAAGTTCGGCAGCACCGAGCCGTACGTCTTCCGCGACCCGGATTTCGGCCTCGTCCAGCTCCGCGTCTTCGGCTCGTACCGCTGGAAGGTCGGCGCGCCGGACAACTTCATCAACCAATTCGTCGGCACGTTCGGCGCCGCCACGACGGCGGACGTCGACTCCCGGCTCCGCGAGCAGATGGTGCTGCTCGTCTACAACTCCCTGGGAAAGCTCAAAGACCAGGGGATGAAGGTCACCGACCTCGCCGGCCAGCTCTCCACGATCGAGCAGGCGGTGCTCGGCTTCTCGCCGCAGCATTTCGGCCCGCTCGGCATCGAGATCAACCAGATCCAGGGGCTGTCGATCAACCTCCCCGACGAGGTGCAGAAGGCGGTCGACCTCCGATCGACGATGGGCGTCCTCGGCGTCAACTACCTCCAGTACCAGGCCGGCCAGGCGATGACGACCGCCGCGGCGAACCCGTCCGGCGGCGCCGGCGCGCTCGCCAGCGCGGGGGTCGGCCTCGGCGCGGGGCTCGGCGTCGGCTACGGCATGGCCGGGCAGATGCAGGGCGTCTACAGCCAAGGGGCGGGGTCGCCGTGCCCGAAATGCGGCGCGATCGTCCCGTCGGGGGTCCGGTTCTGCCCGTCGTGCGGTGCCTCGATGGCGCCCGGAGCGGCGGCGGCCTCCGGCCCGCCGTGCCCAAAGTGCGGCCAGCCGACGGCCGCCGGGGCGAAGTTCTGTCCGAGCTGCGGCGCGTCGCTCGCCCCGCCGCCGGCGCGCACCTGTCCCAAGTGCAACGCGAGCGTCGCCGCCGGCGTCAAGTTCTGTCCGAACTGCGGCACGGCGCTCGGTCCGTAGGCCCGACCGCGGAGGGGACCGATCGTGATCTACTGCACGAAGTGCGGCAACGCGCTCCCCGACGACGCCAAGTTCTGCAACAAGTGCGGAACGGCAATCGGCGCCAGCGCCGGCGGGGCCCCCGCCCGGCCGAGCGCGGGCCCGGGACCGGCGCCGAGCGGCCCCACCGTCGCGCCGTCGGGGGCCCAGGAGCTGAAATGCCCCGCCTGCGGGGCGCCGATCAAGCCGGTGTTCGGCGAGATGGTGATCACGTGTGACTACTGCGGCGGCTCCGTGACCCTCGGCGGACAGGGGTGGAAGGAGATCCAGAAGCACACGATGCTGCCGCTCAAGGTCGCCGACCAGGCGGAGGCGCTCAAGGTCGTCCACGCGATGATGGACACCGGCCTCCTCCACCGGCACGCCTTCGAGGAGTCGAAGCTCTCCGAGGCGAAGTTGTCGTACGTGCCGTTCTGGGTGCTCCCCGTCTCCGCCTCGACGACGTACCAGTACCAGGCGGTCGCGACGAGCGTCGGCGCGACGGTCGGCACGATGGCCGCCGCGGAGCTGCTCGGGGGCGCGCTCGGCGGGCGGCGCGGCGGTTTCACCGTGATCCCGATCATGGCCGGGCCGGTGGTGAACCCGAACCGCTCCGAGACGATCTCGGGCCAGTACGAGTACCCGGTCGTCGCCGTGAAGTCGATGTCGGCGTACCAGCCGAAGGAGTACCAGTTCTCGCTCGCCGAGCGGACGCTGTTCGACAAGAAGTCGGTCCCGGACGGCACGCCGATCCTGAACGGCGATCTCGGCGAGGACGCCGCGCGGTTCTCGGCGAACGCCTACGTCCAGCAGCTGCAGAGCGAGGCGGCGCACAAGAAGCACAGCATGGTCTCCCAGCTGAAGACGGAGGTCCAGATCGCGGACGGGGAGCTGCTCCACGTCCCGATCTGGTACTTCCAGCTCGACCGGAAGTCGGAGAAGACGATCGTGCTGATCGACGGCTACGCCGGACGGGTGATCCGGACCGTCTCGTAGGCACCGTTCGCCTCGGGCTCCGGGTTTAAAGGCGGAGGGCGGCGTCGCCGCCGCGGGGGGGGGCCGATGCGGCGTCCGCGATCGTCGGCGAGTTCGGCCGCGCTCGCGCTCGCCGTCGCGCTGGCCGTCGCCCTGCCCGCGCTGCCGAGCGCGCACTTTGCGATTTCCCAGGCGTCCCTAGAGCTCCGGCCCATGTCGGACACGGCTCTAGGGGTCGGCGACGGTCTTGGGGTGCCGCGCGGCGCCGCTCCGAACGCGAGCGCGCCGCTCTCGGTCGTCCGCACCCTGCTGCCCAACTACAACGGCTCGCTCGACGGCAACTTCCCCGCGTCGGTCGACGACTGGGTCGTCGGAGCTCCCGCGATCGTCCCCTCCACGGGGACGCTGTGGCTGCCCGAACGGCCTGCGGGACCGGACGAGCCGGCCGCGCCGGCGGTCGTCTACAACCTCTCCCAAAACTCGTTCGAGGGGATCGTCCCAGCGCTGGCGAACGCCTCCGCGCTCGTCTACGACGCCGGCAACGAATCCTTGTACGCCTGCGAACCCCGATCGGACTCGGTGGTGCAGTTCGACCCGTTCACGAACGCGACGATCGGACGGCCGATCCCCGTGGGGACCCGGCCGATGGCGATCGCGTTCGACCCCGAGAACCAGTACTTGTTCGTCGTCAACCAGGGCTCCGACAACGTCACGGTGATCAACGCGCACACGAACCGGGTCGTCGACGCGGGGGTCCGGGTCGGCCCCGCTCCCGACTCGGTGGCGGTCGCCCCGGCCGACGGCTGGGTCTACGTCGGGAACCTGAACAGCTCCAACCTTTCGGTA
>JASHXM010000141.1 GCA_030043545.1 Thermoplasmata archaeon
GAGTACGTGTAGGTACCGTTCGGCAGGTGCGCGACGATCGAGGCGGTCGTCGAGCTCTCGACCGTCGTGCCGTTGAGCGTCACCGACCACGAGGTGTGCTTCGGGAGACCGGTCTCGGAGATCGTCACCTTACTCTCGACCGGCCGGAAGACGACGTTCACGACCTTCGCCTTGGCTCCGACGGCGGCCGCCCCGTGCGAGTGCGCGGGACGGACGTCGGGGTTGGCGGAGTGGACCGTCCACCGGTAGGTGTCGGAGACGACCGGGACGACGATCGACGTGGACGTCGTGCGACCGGATTGCCCCGGCGGACCCCCGGGCTTCGGATACGTGAGGTGCACGGTCCAGGCGGCGCCCAGCGGGAGGCCCGTTTCCGCGAACGTGAGGCTTTCGACGGGCCCGAATCGGACGACGACGGTGCCGTTCCCGGCGACGTGCCACGACGAGACGTTGGACACCCCGTCGCCGACGATCCGGGCGACGCCGAAGCCGGCCGGAGTGACGAACGCCACCGGGAGGCTGGAGAACGGAACGTGGAGAGCGAGCTCCGTCGCCGAGCTGACGGAACGGCTGCCGTACCCGGCGGCCCCCATCGCCACCCCCCAGGTCGAGTGGACCGGCAGCCCCTTCTCCTCGACCTCGACCGACGCGAGCGAGAGCGGCGTGAACGTGATCGACACGCTGACATTCGAGCCGGCGAGCACGACGTCGCCCCCGGCGGGCGAAGGACCGTACCACCGGCCACCCGCGAATATCGGGCCCAGCACCGAGTACGGGAACGTTCCGCCGGCCGGGGCGAAGCCGATCCCGTCCGTCTCGGAGGTTTGGGTAGCGCCGTTGAGAGTGACGGACCACGCCGTGCCGGACGGCAGCCCCGCCTCGGAGAACGCCACCACCGACGGGAGCGACACCGGCGGGCCACAGCCGCCGGCCCCTCCTCCCCCGACCGACACCGGAAGCACCGCCGATCCCCCATCCACGGGGTCGGCGGAGTCGATGACGGTCACCTGGGCGC
This sequence comes from Thermoplasmata archaeon, assembly GCA_030043545.1. Classification (GTDB taxonomy): domain Archaea; phylum Thermoplasmatota; class Thermoplasmata; order Lutacidiplasmatales; family UBA184; genus Lutacidiplasma. The sequence goes on from JASHXM010000141.1 coordinate 1,016, forward strand.
AGAAGGCACCTGCCACGGGGTATCGATAGGGGACGAGGGAGAGCCCGCTCTCCCGAAGCGATCCGCCGTCGCCGAACGAGTAGTTGAGCCGGTACGGACCGGTCCCGCCGGAGACGGACGCGGAGAAGTTCACCTCCGTCCCCACGCCAGGGTCGGAGTCCGACACCGAGAGCGTGACGGGGAGCACCGCGCCACCCCCCACGACGATCGTGATCGGGGTCGAGACGGACTCGTTGCCGCCCGAATCGAACGCGTACGCCTCGGCTTCGTACACTCCCGGAAACGCGTACGTATACGTCGCAGCGCCGCCGGGCGCCGCCGACGAGTTGAGGTTCCCGAACGAGACGCCCACGACCGGGTACGTCCACGAGCCGCCGGTGGTGCTGACGTGGAAGGTGACCGTGAGCGGCGCGGCGCCGCTCGTGGCCGATGCCGTGAGTCGGGTCGATAGGGAGCCGCCCGCCAGCGCGCCGGCCGCCCGGAGGTCGGGCACGAGCGCGCTCACGATCGGGGTGCCGATGCCCGTCGCCGGATCCCACCCCGGCCGAGCGGCGTACCCGTTGTTCCCGGTGGTGATGTCGTGGAAGTCCGAGGAGTACTGGGGGCTCTCGAGAATGTCGTACAGCGTGGGGTTCAGGAGGCCCAGCGAGGTCCCGAAGTACTGGTCGGCGATCGCCGCGATACCGGCCCAGACGGGGGTGGCGAGGCTCGTCCCGTAGACCCCGTAGAGCTCGCCGCCCCGAAGCTGCTCGACCGGGGTCGCCGCGTCGAGCGAGACATCCGGAACGCCCCGGGTGAAGTGGCCCGCCGGTAGGCCCCGCTGCCAGTACGGCTCCGGGTACGGGGAGTAGCCGCCGCCGCCTCCCCCTTGATTCTCACATCCTGGGTAGTACGCCCCGGTGACGTTCCCCGACCACGCGGTCTCCGAAACGTACGAGGTCCCCGAGAGCGTGAGACGCGTCCCGCCGACCCCCGTCACGTACGGGTCCGAAGCCGGGAAGCTCGTCGACACCCCCGAGGTCCCGAACGCGGCGCCGCAGTCGCCCGAGGCGGCGAACACGGAGATCCCCTCCGCGGCCGCGAGCTCGAGGACCGGTCCGAGCGTCGTCGCGGAGCCGTCCGAGCTCGCGTTGCACACCGCGGTGCACGGCCCGGCGAACGCGTCGTACGTCCCGACATCTGGCTCCCCCCAGCTCATCGAGATCACGTTCGCCGCGTCGTGGGCGACGACCCAGTCGACCGAGGCGAACAGCCCGTAGTTGCCGTTGGGAGAGTACGTCATCTCGATCTCGGCCCCCGGGGCCCCGACGTGGGACCACTCGACATCGAGCGCGTCTTCGAGCGCCCAGCCCGGGTTCGTGGCGGAGTTGTTGAGCGTGGGGTCGGTCGGGAACGGGTAGACGAAGCTGAGTTCGTTCGTCGGGAGGCCGTTGTCGGTCGAAAAGGCGTTGAAGTCCGACAGCTGCTCCGACGCCGGATCGACGCCGACGTACGGGTCGACGATCGCGATCCGTTCCCCTGAGCCGTTCGTGCCGTTCGCCAGCAGCGGCGCGAACCCGTAGACATCCTCCATTTGGCACGGCAGGATCAGCCCCGAGTACGCCGGACACGGCGCCCCTCCGGCGGGAGCCGCGGGCCCGGCGACCTGGATCATCGACTCCCCGGAGACCGCCGGCACGATCGGGGTGGAGTTCCCGAGCCCGGCGACCCCGGACCAGGCGATCCCCGCCGGGAGGGTCGCGGGCGTCGCGTGGCTCACGAACGTTCGACCGGTGGAGCTGGAGTAGCGTTCGAAGGTGGTCCCGAACGCGGCCCCGACCTGGGTCGTCGAACCGCTGACCGTGAGGAGGAGTCCGTCCGGGTTGTGAGCGACTGTGAGACCGGCCCCGGCGAAGTAGGCGCTCGCCTCCGCCACCTGCGCGGGTGCGGCGCCGTACCGCTGCGCCGCCACCGACGCCGAAAGATGATCCCCGTACAGCGGGGAACCGGGAGTGGAGATCGCCTCGACGAACGCCTCGAGTCCCGCGGGGTCGCGGGAGGCGAGGCCGACCTCGACCGACATCGGCGACGCCGGCGGCGCCGGACCGAGGGCGTGGACCCCCGAACCCAGGGAGAGTCCCGGTGCCACGACGACGGCCGCGCTCGGTGCCGAGATCGCACTCGCGAGAGGGGAGGGAGGCGCTGCCCCGCTGACGGCTGCCGGTGCGAGCAGTAGCGTGCCCGAGACCGCGAATACAATCGCGAGTCCCCACGCCGCCACCGCCGTCCAACGCGACACTGCGGCCCCGGGAGTCTCCGGCCCCTCCCCCCCACGCCCCCGACGGTATTCAAGCCGCCGGCAGTCGAGCTCCGGACCCCCTCGGACGATGCGGTGGCGCTCGCCGATGGAGCGGGGGGGCCCCGCTCGGTCGGCCGCACGGGCGCCGAGGCGAGCCGTTAACTTGCGGCGGGGTCGTTCTGGGGCGTGGCGGCCTCCGAACGAAGGCTCGCGGCGATCATGTTCACGGACATGGTCGGCTACTCCGAGATCGCGCAACGCGACGAGACGCACGCACTCGCGCTGCTCCGGATCCACAACGACCTCCTCCGGCCGTACTTCGCCCGGTTCCGGGGGCGGGAGGTGAAGACCGTCGGGGACGCGTTCCTCGTGGAATTCGAGAGCGCGCTCGAGGCGGTCCGGTGCGCGCTCGAGCTCCAGCGCGAGTTGGGGGCCCGGAACGCTGCCGTCCCGGTCGCCGATCGGTTCGAGATCCGGGTCGGGCTCCACGTCGGCGACATCGTGCGGACCGGCGGAGACGTCCTGGGCGACGCGGTGAACATCGCCTCGCGCGTCGAGGCGTTGGCCGCTCCGGGCGGCGTCGTGGTCACGCAGCAGGTCTACGACCAGGTCCAGAACAAGCTCCCCCTCGTCGTCGAGCGACTCCCCCGCCCGGCACTCAAGCACATCCAGAGCGCGGTCGAGGTCTACCGACTGGTCGTTCCGACGACCGGCACGGCCGAACGGCCGGTCGGAGGCGGCGCGGAGGCGGGCCGCCATCTGGCGGTCCTCCCGCTCGCGAACATCAGCCCGGATCCGAAGGACGAGTACTTCGCCGACGGCCTCACCGAGGAACTGATCAGCGTCCTGTCGCAGGTCCGGGGGCTCACCGTGATCGCCCGGACCTCCGTGATCCCGTACAAGGTCGCGCCGAAGCCGATCCCCGACGTCGGCCGGGAGCTGGGAGTCGACACCGTCCTCGAGGGGAGCGTGCGTAAGGCCGGCAACCGCATCCGTATCACCCTGCAGCTGATCGACGTCGGGACCCAGGGGCACCTCTGGGCGAGCAACTACAATCGGGAGATCGACGACGTCTTCGCGGTCCAGGCGGACATCGCCGAGCGCACGGCGCAGGCGCTCCGGCTCGAGCTCGCCCGCCCGTCCGGCGGGCGCGCCGACCGCCCCCCGACCGCGAACCTCCGCGCGTACGACGCCTACCTGCGGGGCCTCTCGATCGCGGCGACGCTCACCGGCGAGTCGATCCGCGGCGCGGCCCAGGCGTTCGAGGAGGCGACGCAGTTGGACCCCGGATTCGCGGAGGCGTACGGCGAGTGGGCGGACCTCCTCGTCGCGCGCGCCGCCGACTTCGTCCCGATGCGGGAGGTGATGCCGAGGGCCCGGGAGCTGGCCGCGCGGGCCATCGCCCTCGACCCGGACTGCTCCGTCGCGCACTCGGCGCTCGGGAACATCGCCTTCCAGTTCGATCAGGACTGGGAGCTCGCGGAGACCGAGCTCCGCCGGGCGATCGAGCTCGACCCGAGCAACGCCAACGCCCGCCGGTGGTACGGGATGATGCTCGGAGCGCTCGATCGGCTCGACGAGGCGCGGGAACAGACCCGGGCCGGGATCCGACTCGACCCCGGGGGGATGGGCCCCGGGTCCCTCGCGTGGTTCGACCTGCTCGACGGAAAGTTCGACGATGCGATCGCCTGGGCCCGAGGGGAGCTCGCCGCGGCCCCGAACGACTTCGGACGCGCCATCGGGTTGGGCCTGTTCCTCGCGACCGCGGGTCGCCTCGAGGAGGCTCGGCCGATTGCCGAGCGCCCGCTGCCCGCGGGGACCGACGAGATGACCCGGTACCACCACGCACTGCTGCGGGCGTACCTGGGCATGCCCGACGAGGCCCGCGAGATCATTGCCGAGACCGAGCGAGGGGCGGCTCCCTCGTACACCTCCGCCACCGACCTCGCGATCCTGTACAGCGCGCTCGGCAACGGGAGCCGGGCGCTGGATCTCCTCGAACAGGAGGCCGAGACCGGCGACAAGGTGCTGTGGAACTACTACCGGGGGCTCTACTTCGACCCGATCCGGTCC